>NZ_JBEOVH010000010.1:74154-215485 GCF_040295385.1 Streptomyces sp. NPDC002825 | reverse complement strand
TGCTGGTCGGCGAGGCACTGGGTCTCGACGTGCCGCGGCTTGTCGAGGTAGCGCTCGACGAAGCACTCGCCCCGGCCGAAGGCCGCGACGGCCTCGCGGACGGCGGAGTCGTACAGCTCGGGGACCTCTTCGAGGGTGCGGGCGACCTTCAGACCGCGACCGCCACCGCCGAAGGCGGCCTTGATCGCGATCGGCAGGCCGTGCTCCTCGGCAAAGGCGACGACCTCGTCCGCGCCCGAGACCGGGTCCGGGGTGCCCGCCACGAGGGGCGCACCGGCGCGCTGCGCGATGTGACGGGCGGCGACCTTGTCACCCAGGTCCCGGATCGCCTGCGGCGGCGGACCGATCCACGTCAGACCCGCGTCCAGGACCGCCTGCGCGAACTCCGCGTTCTCGGAAAGGAAGCCGTAACCCGGGTGGACCGCGTCCGCCCCGGAGTCCTTGGCGGCCTGGAGCACCTTGGCCATGTCCAGGTAGCTGGTGGCCGGGGTGTCACCGCCCAGAGCGAACGCCTCGTCAGCCGCCCGGACATGCAGAGCGTCCCGATCCGGATCGGCGTACACGGCCACGCTGCCGATACCCGCGTCCCGGCACGCCCGGGCCACACGGACAGCGATTTCGCCACGGTTGGCGATGAGCACCTTGCGCACGATGGCTCCCTCCTTGAAACAAGCTGAGTTTAGGGACTGCCGACACGGTCTTTCGAGCCGTCCCCAGTGGTGAGCTTGCCCACACGGAGCGTGACCCCGGGCCCGCTCGGGTCGTGAATTCCCTTGTCGCACCACGGTACGCAGGGTTCCTTTACGGCACAGTAGCTCCGAGGTGTGGCGCAGGTCTCTGTTCTTCCGGCCAGGGGCCGTTCGGGTTTCTTTGTGGAGTCCCTACGAATGGCTCAACGATTCTTTGCCCCGTCGCCGCCCGGCCGGCCGCCGTCGCCCGCCGTGCGCGAACTCTTGTCCGAGGGTTTACCGGCCAGTAGCCTTCGCGCTGTCGACCGTACTGCCGGTAACAGGCGAATCCAGGGGGTGGCCGAGGTGGCCCGCAGACCGATAGCGCTCGTGACGGCCGCGGTGCTCTTCCTCGAAGCGCCCGGCATCGTCGCGATCAACGCCGTCATGGCGGGCTTCGTGGAGGCCCAGTCGATGTCCCTCGACGGCATGGATCCCGACGCGATGGTCACCGGCACCTGGGCGCTCGGCATCGCCTCCGGCGTCGCCCTCGCCGTCTGCGCCCTCGTCGCCCTCGTCGCCGGCGTCCGCGACCGCCGCCCGGGCCGCTTCGGCCGCGGCCTCCTCATCGGCTGCGCGGTCGTCCACGGCATCCTCGGCGCGGTCGCCGTCGCCCTGCTCGGCTGGCCCGCGTTCGCCTTCCTGGTGACCGTGCTCGGCCTCGTCGTCCTCACCCTGGTGGCGTACGGGAACGAGCCCACCCGGAAGGCCGACGCCCCCGAGGGGACGCCGGCCGCGGGCTGACTCAGGACCAGAGGTCGGTGATCTCGACGTCCAGCTTGCGCAGCAGCCTGCGCAGGAGCGGCAGGGACAGGCCGATCACATTGCCCGGGTCGCCGTCGATGCCGTCGATGAACGGGGCCGAGCGGCCGTCCAGGGTGAACGCGCCCGCCACGTGGAGCGGTTCGCCGCTCGCCACGTACGCGGCGATCTCCTCGTCCGTCGGCTCGCCGAAGCGGACCACGGTGGAGGCCGTCGCCGACTCGTAGCGCTTGGCGGCCGTGTCGTACACGCAGTGGCCGGTCTGCAGGATGCCGACGCGGCCGCGCATCGACTTCCAGCGCGCGGTGGCCTCCTCGGCGTCGGCCGGCTTGCCGAGGGCCTGCTTGTCGAGCTCCAGGACCGAGTCGCAGCCGATGACGAGCGCGCCGAACGCCTCGGGCTTCGCGGCGACATGGGCGGCCTTCGCCTCCGCGAGGGCGAGCGCGAGTTCGGCCGGGGTCGGGGCGTGGACCTTGTCCTCGTCGACGCCGCTCACGATCACCTCGGGGTCGAGTCCGGCCTGCCGGAGCAGACCGAGCCGGGCGGGGGAGGCGGAGGCGAGCACGACACGGCGCGGATCAGCAGTCATGGGGGCAGCGTAATCGGGTCCGCCGGTCGCCGGTGGCTCTCAGCGGGTGCCCGTCAGGAGTACGGCCAGGACCGCGGCGACGGCGAGCAGCACACCCGTACGACTGATCAGCGCCTGCATCTCGCGGAGGAACTTCGGCGGCTTGTTCTCCGGGTCCGACCACAGCATGCTCCCGATCCTGCTGGTGGGGCGGCCGTGGCGCCTGAGTACGGATACTCAGGCACCCCTGCGCGAAAGGACTATTCGCGCACTCCGTCCCGTACGAACACCCCGTCCCGGGCCGCCATCGGCCGCTTCGGCCCCCGCTCCGTCGACGGCATCGGCCGCGCGGTCCTCGTCAACGCCGCGATCGTCGCCGCCGGAGCCGTCCTGTCGGGCGTCTTCCTCCGCCGTACGCGAACGGCCCGGGGCAGCGCGAAGGCCGGACCCCCGCACACGGGATCCGGCCTTCCTCTCGTACCGCGACGACTACGCGACGGGGAGCGGCGGGCCTACGGGGCCCTGCCGAACGTCGTCCAGGCGGCGACTGCCCGGACGACTACACGGGCCAGTACGACCGCGCCCAGGCCCGGGGGCCCGGCCGGTGCCGTACCGACCGCGCGATGCGGGAGGGATCCGACCACCCCTCCGGCACCGCCGGGCCGCCCGCCCCGGCGGACGCCGCCGCCGTGGCCGCGGCCCGGGCTTGAACCACCGCCAGTGCGGCGGCCAACTCCTCCGGAGTCGGGTTGCCTCGTACGACCTTGATCATGTCGGCTCCTTGAGGGTCCGGGAGGGGCTAGAGCGGGATGTTGCCGTGCTTCTTCGGAGGCAGGGATTCCCGCTTCGTACGGAGCTGACGCAGGCCCTTCACGATCTGCGGCCGCGTGTCCGACGGCAGGATCACCCCGTCGATGTAGCCGCGCTCGGCCGCGATGTACGGGTTGAGCAGCGCGTCCTCGTACTCCTGCATCAGCCGCGCCCGCTCCGCCTCCTGGTCCTCCGCATCGGCGATGGTCCGGCGGTGCAGGATGTTGACGGCGCCCTGCGCGCCCATGACCGCGATCTGCGCCGTCGGCCACGCCAGGTTCAGGTCGGCGCCCAGGTGCTTGGAGCCCATGACGTCGTACGCGCCGCCGAAGGCCTTGCGGGTGATGACCGTGATCAGCGGGACCGTCGCCTCGGCGTACGCGTAGATCAGCTTCGCGCCGCGCCGGATGATGCCGCCGTACTCCTGGTCGACACCGGGCAGGAAGCCGGGAACGTCGACGAAGGTCAGGACGGGGATGTTGAAGGCGTCGCAGGTGCGGACGAACCGCGCGGCCTTCTCGGACGCGTTGATGTCGAGGCAGCCGGCGAACTGCATCGGCTGGTTGGCCACGATGCCGACCGGGAAGCCCTCGACACGGCCGAAGCCGGTCACGATGTTCGGCGCGAACAGCGCCTGCGTCTCCAGGAACTCACCGTCGTCCAGGACGTGCTCGATGACCCTGTGCATGTCGTACGGCTGGTTCGCCGAGTCCGGGATCAGCGTGTCGAGCTCGCGGTCCTCGTCCGTCACCTCGGTCTCCGCGACCTCCGGGAAGGCCGGGGCCTCCGAGAGGTTGTTCGAAGGGAGGTACGACAGCAGGGACTTCACGTACTCGATCGCGTCCTTCTCGTCCCCCGACATGTGGTGCGCCACGCCCGAGGTCGAGTTGTGCGTCCGGGCGCCGCCCAGCTCCTCGAAGCCCACGTCCTCGCCGGTCACGGTCTTGATGACGTCCGGGCCGGTGATGAACATGTGCGAGGTCTGATCCACCATCACCGTGAAGTCGGTGATCGCGGGGGAGTACACCGCACCGCCCGCGCACGGGCCGACGATCAGGGAGATCTGCGGGATCACCCCGGAGGCGTGCGTGTTGCGGCGGAAGATCTCGCCGTACATGCCGAGCGCGCTCACGCCCTCCTGGATGCGGGCGCCGCCGGAGTCGTTGATGCCGATGACCGGGCAGCCCGTCTTCAGCGCGAAGTCCATCACCTTGATGATCTTCTGCCCGTACGTCTCGCCCAGCGCGCCGCCGAAGACCGTGAAGTCCTGCGAGAACACGGCGACCGGGCGGCCGTCCACCGTGCCGTAGCCGGTGACGACACCGTCGCCGTACGGCCGGTTCTTCTCCAGACCGAAGTTCGTCGACCGGTGCCGGGCCAGCTCGTCCAGCTCCACGAAGGAGCCCTCGTCGAGGAGCAGGCCGATCCGCTCGCGCGCGGTCAGCTTCCCCTTCGCGTGCTGCTTCTCCACCGCGCGCTCCGAGCCGGCGTGCGTGGCCTCGCCGATGCGGCGCTTGAGGTCCGCGATCTTGCCCGCGGTCGTGTGAATGTCGATCTCGTACTGCTCTGCCGGCTCGGACATCGGGATGCGGCTCCCTGCCTGGTCACGGGGGGTTCGTTGACTACGAATGGGCTACTGCTGGCCTACTGACCCGTAGCGTATCGACGCCGATACGGTTCGGCACTGCGGTCTTTGCCACACCTACTCTGGCTTGCATGACGTCCTCTCAAGGCTCCGGCGGACCCTGGTCCGACCTCGACCGGCCTCCGCTGAACGCCCCCGCGCTGCGCCGTGCCCTCGTCCTTCCCGACGGGCTGTGGACCTCGCTCGACGTGGTCACCACCACCGGCTCCACCAACAGTGACCTCGCCGCCCGCGCCGACGAGCTGCCCGAAGGAGCGGTCCTCGTCGCCGAGGAGCAGACCTCCGGCCGCGGCCGGCTCGACCGCACCTGGACCGCGCCCGCCCGCTCCGGACTCTTCCTCTCCGTCCTCCTCAAGCCGGACGTGCCCGTCCACCGCTGGGGCTGGCTCCCGCTGCTCACCGGAGTGGCCGCCGCCACCGGCCTCGCCAAGGCCGCGGGCGTCGACACCTCCCTCAAGTGGCCCAACGACGTGCTGGTTTCCGTCGGCGGCGAGGAACGCAAGGCCGGCGGCATCCTCGCCGAGCGGGCCGGCGCCGACGCCATCGTCGTCGGCCTCGGCATCAACGTCAGCCTCCGGGCCGAGGAGCTGCCCGTCCCGGCGGCCGGCTCCCTCCTCCTCGCCGGCGCGGTCTCCACCGACCGCGACACCCTCCTGCGGGCCGTCCTGCGCTCCCTCGCCCAGTGGTACGGCGACTGGGTACGGGCCGAGGGCGACCCCGAGGTCTCCGGCCTCCAGGCCGCCTACGCGGCCGGCTGCGCCACGCTCGGCCGCCGCGTCCGCGCGGAGCTCCCCGGCGAGCGCATGCTGGAGGGAGAGGCCGTGGCCCTGGACGGCGACGGCCGCCTGGTCGTCGCAACGGAGGGCGGCGGCACGGAAGCGGTGGGAGCGGGTGACATCGTCCACCTCCGGACCTAGGTGTGGGCATGCCTTCCGCTTGGGGCTCCCCCTAGGACGAGGTCCTAGGGGGGAGGAACGGGTGGGCCCGCACGTCGGCAGGGCCCGCACACCGCAGGGCCCGCACACCGCAGGGCCCGCACGATCAGGCGCGGCCACGGGCGGGCCCGTACGACCCGTGCGGCTCGCGTACGGGGGTGAGCCAGCACACACCTGCCGTATCGTGGACCGCGATCGAAGGCGACAGATCGGCAGGACACGTGGGCAGCGGCAGGGAACGGGCAGGAGGCGGCCGGTGACCGTCGACGACGCGAACGCGGGCGGCGGAGCCGAACCGCCGACGTACCCCACCCCCCACCACGAGGTCGACCACACGGCCGAGCCGACCCACGACCCGCTCGCCATCCGTCTGGAACAGCTCATCCTCGGCGCCGACCGCCGCTACACCCCGTTCCAGGCCGCCCGCACCGCCGGCGTCTCGATGGAGCTGGCCTCCCGTTTCTGGCGGGCCATGGGCTTCGCCGACATCGGCCAGGCCAAGGCGCTCACCGAGGCCGACGTCCTCGCCCTGCGGCGGCTCGCCGGTCTCGTCGAGGCGGGGCTGCTCAGCGAGCCGATGGCCGTGCAGGTCGCCCGTTCCACCGGACAGACCACCGCCCGCCTGGCCGAGTGGCAGATCGACTCCTTCCTGGAGGGCCTCACCGAGCCGCCCGAGCCCGGCATGACCCGCACCGAGGTCACGTATCCGCTGGTCGAGCTGCTCCTGCCCGAGCTGGAGGAGTTCCTGATCTACGTGTGGCGCCGGCAGCTCGCCGCCGCCACCGGCCGGGTCGTCCAGGCCGCCGACGACGAGGAGATGGTCGACCGGCGGCTCGCCGTCGGCTTCGCGGACCTCGTCGGCTTCACCCGGCTCACCCGCCGTCTGGAGGAGGAGGAGCTCGGCGAGCTCGTCGAGGCCTTCGAGACCACCTGCGCCGACCTGGTCGCCGCGCACGGCGGCCGGCTCATCAAGACCCTCGGCGACGAGGTGCTGTACTGCGCCGACGACCCCGGCACGGCCGCCGAGATCGCGCTGCGGCTCATCGAGACCCTCGGTCACGACGAGACGATGCCCGCGCTGCGCGTCGGCATCGCGTTCGGCACCGTGACGACCCGGATGGGCGATGTCTTCGGCACCACCGTGAACCTGGCCAGCCGCCTCACCTCGATAGCCCCGAAGGACGCCGTCCTCGTCGACGGCGCGCTCGCCGAGGAGCTGACCAGGACCGGCGAGGCGCCCGCGTCGGAGGCGGAGGCGGCCGAGGAGGCGGCCCGCGCCGAGAAGGAGGGCCGCCGGGCCGCCACGTACCGCTTCGCGCTCCAGCCCATGTGGCAGCGCCCGGTCCGTGGCCTCGGCGTCGTCGAACCCTGGCTCCTGAGCCGCCGCCCGACTTAGGATCTCCCGGTGAATGCCTGTTAACACCCGTTAACAGGCCCGAACCGGGAGGGTGTGCGGTCATGTCCGAGCAGCGCTTTGGTGAGTTCGTGGTGGTCCGGAAGGACGGTCACGTCGCGGAGCTGGTCCTCGACCGGCCCAAGGCCATGAACGCCGTCTCCTCCGAGATGGCCCGCTCCATCGGCGCCGCCTGCGACGCCCTCGCCGCCGACCCCGAGGTCCGCGTCACCGTCCTGACCTCCTCGAACGACCGCGCCTTCTGCGTCGGCGCCGACCTCAAGGAGCGCAACTCCTTCACCGACGCCGAGCTCGTCCGCCAGCGCCCCACCGCCCGCGCCTGCTACACCGGCGTCCTGGAGCTGCCGATGCCGACCGTCGCCGCCGTGCACGGCTTCGCCCTCGGCGGCGGCTTCGAGCTGGCGCTCGCCTGCGACGTGATCGTCGCCGACGCGACCGCCGTCGTCGGCCTCCCCGAGGTCTCCGTGGGCGTCATCCCCGGCGGCGGCGGTACGCAGCTGCTCCCGCGCCGGGTGGGCGCGGCGCGCGCCGCCGAGCTGGTCTTCACGGCCCGCCGGGTGGAGGCGGCGGAGGCCCGCGAGCTCGGTCTGGTCGACCTCCTGGAGGACGACGCCCGGACGGCGGCCCTGGAGCTCGCCGGACGGATCGCGGCGAACTCTCCGGTCGGCCTGCGCGCCGCGAAGAAGGCGATGCGCCTCGGCCAGGGTCTGGACCTGCGGGCGGGCCTCGAGGTCGAGGACGCGGCCTGGCGTTCGGTGGCCTTCTCGGGCGACCGGGCCGAGGGTGTGGCGGCCTTCAACGAGAAGCGGAAGCCGAACTGGCCCGGCGAGTGACCCCTGCGGGATCTCACCCTGGGACCAGGATTCCTACCGTTTTGTACCAAATGTGACTTACGGTGACGTCTCGGAAGGGAAAACGGATCAAACCTCCCTAAGCTGGAGGAATGGGTGAGGATGTGCGGCTGCGGGCCGTAGTGGCGCTGGCGCAGGGGATGGCGGCGGCGCACACTCCGCGTGAGTTCTGGCGGGCGGCGGCGCTCGGGGCCTGCGAGGGGCTCGACGGGACCTTCGCCGCCCTTTCCGTCTGGCAGCGGGACCACGGCCGGCTGAAGGTCCTGGTGAACGCCGGGGACCGGGCCGTGGGCGAGGAGGAGTTCCCGGACTCGGAGACGTATCCGGTGCACCAGTTCCCCGAGATCACCGAGTTCCTGCACGAGCAGTGGGCGGGCGGCGGCGAGCCGGACGCCTGGGTGGAGACCGCCGCCGACCCCGTCCCGACCGGCCGGGTGACGGGGCTGCGGCGGCGGGGTCGCGGCTGCTGCGTCGTCGCGCCGATCGTGCTGCACGGGCGCGCGTGGGGCGAGCTGTACGTGGCGCGCCCGCCGGAGGAGAAACCTTTCACTCGCGCGGACGCCGATTTCGCGACCGTCCTGGCCGCGGTCGTCGCCGCCGGCATCGCGCAGGCCGAGCGCCTGGAGGAGGTCCGCAAGCTGGCCTTCACCGACCCGCTGACCGGCCTGGCCAACCGGCGGGCGGTGGACACCCGCCTGGACGAGGCGATCGAGCGCTACCGGGCGGACGGCTCGGTGGTGAGCCTGCTGGTCTGCGACCTGAACGGGCTGAAGCGGGTCAACGACACCCACGGGCACGCCGTCGGCGACCGTCTCCTGGAGCGCTTCGGCTCGGTCCTCTCCCGCTGCGGTGCCAGGCTCCCCGGCGCCCTCGCGGCCCGGCTCGGCGGCGACGAGTTCTGTCTGCTCACCGTCGGCCCGTCGGCGGACGAGGTCGTCGCGGTCGCCGAGGAGCTGTGCGTCCGGGCCGCGGAGCTGGAGCTCGGCGAGGGCGTGGCCTGCGGGGTCGCGTCCACCGGCGACCCCATCGGGGCCCTCAAGTCGGCCCGGCGCCTGTTCCGGCTCGCCGACGCCGCCCAGTACCAGGCCAAGGCCGACCGCTCGACGAAGCCCGTCGTCGCGGGCCGTGACGGTACGGTCATCCGGCTGGCCGACGCTCCTCCCGGGGCCCGTGACCGCCGCCGCTTCCGTGACGCGCCGCCGGTGGTCTCTCCGCCGGTGGAGCCGCCGCCGGGGGAGTCGCCCCGGGGCCCCTGACCGGGGTGCGATCCGGTAAGGGGTCGTCCCCTGTGGGGACGGTGACAAAATCGCCTAGTGACATACACGTCTTCAATCCGTAGGGTGCTGAATATGGATATGCAGACAGTCGTCCTCGGCACGTCCGGCACGACCCCGCAGGACGTCATCGACGTCGCCCGCCACGGCGCCCGCGTCGAGCTGTCGACCGAGGCCGTGCGCGCCCTCGCCGCCGCCCGTGACATCGTCGACGCGCTCGCCGCCAAGCCCGAGCCCGTCTACGGGGTCTCCACCGGATTCGGTGCCCTCGCCACCCGCCACATCAGCCACGAGCTCCGCGCCCAGCTCCAGCGCAACATCGTCCGCTCGCACGCCGCCGGCATGGGCCCGCGCGTCGAGCGCGAGGTCGTGCGCGCCCTGATGTTCCTCCGCCTGAAGACCGTCGCCTCGGGCTACACCGGCGTCCGCCCCGAGGTCGCCCAGACCATGGCCGACGTCCTCAACGCCGGCATCACCCCGGTCGTCCACGAGTACGGCTCCCTCGGCTGCTCCGGCGACCTCGCCCCGCTCTCCCACTGCGCCCTCGCGCTCATGGGCGAGGGCGACGCCGAAGGCCCCGACGGCGTGGTCAAGCCCGCAGGCGAGCTCCTCGCCGCCGCCGGCATCGCGCCCGTCGAGCTCAAGGAGAAGGAGGGCCTCGCCCTCCTCAACGGCACCGACGGCATGCTCGGCATGCTGATCATGGCCCTCGCCGACCTCGACACCCTCTTCAAGTCGGCCGACATCACCGCCGCGCTCACCCTCGAAGCCCTCCTCGGCACCGAGAAGGTCCTCGAGCCCGAGCTGCACACCGTCCGCCCGCACCCCGGCCAGGCCGCCTCCGCCGCCAACATGCTGGCCGTCCTCAAGGGCTCCGGCCTCACCGGCCACGCCCAGGCGGGCGAGGCCCCCCGCGTCCAGGACGCCTACTCGGTGCGCTGCGCCCCGCAGGTCGCCGGCGCCGGCCGCGACACCATGGCCCACGCCCGGCTCGTCGCCGAGCGCGAGCTCGCCGCCGCCGTCGACAACCCGATCGTCCTGCCCAGCGGCGAGGTCCGCTCCAACGGCAACTTCCACGGCGCCCCCGTCGCGTACGTCCTGGACTTCCTCGCGATCGCCGCCGCCGACCTCGGCTCCATCGCCGAGCGCCGCACCGACCGGCTCCTCGACAAGAACCGCTCGCACGGCCTCCCGCCGTTCCTCGCGGACGACGCCGGCGTCGACTCGGGCCTGATGATCGCCCAGTACACGCAGGCCGCCCTGGTCAGCGAGATGAAGCGGCTCGCCGTCCCGGCCTCCGCCGACTCCATCCCGTCCTCGGCGATGCAGGAGGACCACGTCTCCATGGGCTGGTCCGCCGCCCGCAAGCTGCGCACCGCGATCGGCAACCTCAACCGGATCCTCGCGGTCGAGCTGTACGCCGCCACCCGCGGCGTCGAGCTCCGCGAGGGCCTCACCCCGGCGCCCGCCTCGCAGGCCGTCATCGAGGCCCTGCGCGCGGCCGGCGTGGAGGGTCCGGGCCCGGACCGGTTCCTCGCCCCCGACCTGGCCGCCGCCGACACCTTCGTACGCGAGGGCAAGCTGGTCGCGGCCGTGGAGCCGGTCACCGGCCCGCTGGCGTAACGACGAGAGGTACGAAAGGGCCGCCCCCGGCATCCGGGGGCGGCCCTTCTCGCGTCTGTACGAGGCCGTGAGGCGCGTCCGTGCGAGGCCGTGAGGCGCGCGTCCGTGCGAGGCCGTGAGGCGCGCGTCCGTGCGAGGCCGTGAGGCGCGGCCGTACGCGCTCGGAGACCGCGTCCGTGCGAGGTCAGAAGGCGCGGCCCCGGCGCCGCATCGCGAGCGCCACGAAACCCGCCCCGACGCCCAGGAAACCGGTCCCGCCGAGCAGGTACGGCGTGGTGTCCCGGCCCCCGGTCTCGGCCAGGCGGCCGTCGTCCGTGAGGGAGGCGTCCTGGGTCACCCCGATCCGTGCACCGCCCTGCTGATCGGTGGCGTTCGCGGACGGCACGAACCACAGGGCGCACAGCAGCGTCCCCGCGGCGGTGGCGGTCAGCAGTGGGCGTCGGGCGGCGGACACGGAAATTTCGATCCCCCTTGCGGAAACCGCGAATTGGCTGGTGCGCCGATGCTACGGAACACAGCGGGTCGCGGGAAAGCCGAGACCCTCCGGACCCCTACGCTCCGACCCATGAGCACAACTGAGACCACACGCTATGTCCGCCTTCGCGTCGATGTCGTCCTGGAGATCGACGGGCCCGCCGAACTGACCGAGGCCGCCGAGGCCCGGATCGACGCCGACGAGTTCATGCCCGAGGAGGAGCGGGCGCACGCGCGCGAGGCCGCCCGCGAGGACAGCGCCGAGGCGCTCGCCTATCTCGTCGAGCCCTTCGACCTGATCCGCGACGTCCCCGGCATCGAGATGGTCCAGGCCTCCTGGTCCAGCGAGGAGATCGATTACGACCCCGATGCGCTGGAGTGGGACCTCGGCGAGGAAGATGGTGCCGAGGAAGACGACGACCAGCCGTAAGGCCGGAATCCGCCCTGTTCGCGGGCCCCGGGACGCCGTCCCGGGGCCTTTCCGCGGCGCCGGGAACCGGATGCTCCGCCCGTGCGTGTGGATCAGTGGTGTTCCCCACAAACCCTCCGGTCACGGAACCGGACGGGGTGTCAT
This sequence comes from Streptomyces sp. NPDC002825, assembly GCF_040295385.1. Taxonomy (NCBI): domain Bacteria; kingdom Bacillati; phylum Actinomycetota; class Actinomycetes; order Kitasatosporales; family Streptomycetaceae; genus Streptomyces; species Streptomyces sp. NPDC002825. The sequence goes on along the minus strand of NZ_JBEOVH010000010.1, from coordinate 203,827 downwards.
GGGCGTTCATAGAAGATGTTGGCAGGGAACCGGCGACGATGGAGAAGCGTGTGATGACGGTCGGCAAGCGCCGCAGGAGCCTGGCGGCCGCCGCCGCGGTGCTCAGCGGCGTACTCGTGCTCTCGGCGTGCAACGACGGGGACAAGGGCGGCAGCGCCTCCGGTTCCGCGACGCCGCAGTCACAGGCCCAGGTCGACGAGGCGGCCGCGCAGAAGACCTCCAAGGCGCAGATCACCATCTCGCCGAAGAACGGCGCGCAGAACGCCTCCATCAACAACGACGCCAAGGTCACCGTGACCGAGGGCAAGCTCACCGAGGTCACCATGACCTCCGCCGAGGGCGCCTCCGTCAAGGGCGACATAGCGGCCGACGGGCTCAGCTGGAAGCCGAGCGAGCAGCTCAAGCGGGCCACGGTCTACAAGATCGCCGCCACCGCCACCGACGCGGAGGGCCTGGAGGCCCACGAGAACTCGTCGTTCACCACGGTCTCGCAGGCCAACAGCTTCATCGGCAACTTCACGCCGGAGGACGGCTCGACCGTCGGCGTCGGCATGCCGGTCTCGATCAACTTCAACAAGGCGATCACCGACAAGAAGGCCGTCCAGAGCGGCATCACGGTCACCTCCAGCTCCGGCCAGGAGGTCGTGGGCCACTGGTTCAGCTCCACGCGTCTGGACTTCCGCCCCGACGCGTACTGGACCGAGGGCTCGACGGTCACGCTGAAGCTGAACCTCGACGGCGTCGAGGGCGCCGACGGCGTCTTCGGCGTGCAGCAGAAGACCGTCACCTTCAAGATCGGCCGCAACCAGGTCTCGACCGTCGACGTCGCCACCAAGACCATGACCGTCCAGCAGGACGGCAAGACGATCAAGACCATCCCGATCTCCGCCGGCTCCCCGGAGAACACCACCTACAACGGTCAGATGGTGATCTCCGAGAAGTTCAAGGAGACCCGGATGAACGGCGCCACCGTCGGCTTCACCGACGACGACGGCAAGGGCGAGTACGACATCAAGGACGTGCCGCACGCCATGCGCCTGTCCACGTCCGGCACCTTCATCCACGGCAACTACTGGGGCGCGCGGTCGATCTTCGGCAGCGTGAACACCAGCCACGGCTGCGTCGGCCTGGCCGACGTCAAGGGCGCCGGCGACCCGAACCAGACGGCCGCCTGGCTCTTCGACCACTCGCTCATCGGCGACGTCGTGATCGTCAAGAACTCCAACGACAAGACGATCAAGCCGGACAACGGCCTCAACGGCTGGAACCTGAGCTGGTCGGAGTGGAAGGCCGGCTCGGCGGTCTGATCCGCAGCGATACGTGAGAAGGGCCCCCTCCCGGCGCGGGAGGGGGCCCTTCACGTCATTTCCGTACGTCCACGGTCTCGTCCACGCCCCACTGCGCGAGCAGCCGCAGCGCGTCCGCCGAGGGCGTCCCCGGCTCCGCGTGGTACGTCACGAGCATCAGGTCCGGGTCGTCCCCGGCCACCTTCAGCGACTCGTACGACAGCGTCATCTCGCCCACCAGCGGGTGCCGCAGCCGCTTCTGCCCGTGTCCCTTGTCGGCCACCGTGTGCGCCGCCCACAGCGAGCGGAACTCCTCGCTGCGCACCGACAGCTCGCCGACCAGCGCGAGGAGCTCCTTGTCGTCCGGGTAGCAGCCCGCGTACAGCCGCAGCGCGCTGACGACCTCGACCGCCTTGCACTCCCAGTCCGCGTAGAGATCGCGCGCGTTCGGTTCGAGGAAGATCATCCGGGCGATGTTCCGGTCGCCCGGCTCCCAGGCCTCGAAATCGCCCATCAGGGCCCGCGCCATCCGGTTCCAGGCCAGGATGTCGCCCCGGCGGCCCAGGACGAAGGCGGGCAGCCCGTCCATGGCGTCCAGGAGGTGCTGGAGCCCCGGCCGCACCCGCTGCGGACGGGCGATCGCCGCCCGCTGCCGCTTCTTCACCGTCGGCTTCGCCAGATGCGTCAGATGGGCCCGCTCGGTGTCGCTCAGCCGCAGCGCCCGGGCGATCGAGTCGAGGACCTCCATGGACACGTTCCGCCCGTTGCCCTGTTCGAGCCGGGTGTAGTACGCCACGGACACCCCGGCCAGCTGCGCCAGCTCCTCGCGGCGCAGCCCCGGCACCCGCCGGTGCCGCCCGAACTCGGGCAGGCCCACGTCCTGCGGCTTCAGCCGGGCCCTCCGGGAGCGCAGGAATTCACTGAGTTCGGCACTGAGGTCCATACCGCCCCATTATCGCCGCCGGGCCGCACGGGCGGACGTACGTTCCTGACCCTGGCAGTGGTAGGCACGCCGGTCGTAGGCAGAGCAGGTGGCTGGGTACCGCCCCCGCGCTCCGGCAGGCTGGACGCATGACCACGAACGTGACCACCGTCCCCGCGTACGCCGCACCCGCCGCCAACGCCCCGCTGGAGCGCACCACCGTGCCGCGCCGGCCCGTCGGCGAGCACGACGTCCTCATCGAGATCAAGTACGCCGGAATCTGCCACTCCGACATCCACCAGGCCACCAACGGCTGGGGCGAGGGCATCTTCCCGATGGTCCCCGGCCACGAGATCGCCGGCATCGTCGCCGAGGTGGGCCCCGGCGTCACGAAGTTCCAGGTCGGCGACCGCGTCGGCGTCGGCTGCTTCGTCGACTCCTGCCGCGCGTGCGAGTACTGCCTGCGCGGCCTGGAGCAGTACTGCGTGAACGGCATGACCGGCACGTACAACGCCCTCGACAAGAACGGCGAGCCGACCTACGGCGGCTACTCCACGCACATCGTCGTCGACGAGAACTACACCCTGCGCATCCCCGAGGGCATCGGTCTCGACGAGGCCGCCCCGCTGCTCTGCGCCGGCATCACCCTCTACTCGCCGCTCGCCCACTGGCAGGCCGGCCCCGGCAAGAAGGTCGCGATCGTCGGCCTCGGCGGCCTCGGCCACATGGGCGTCAAGATCGCCCACGCGCTCGGCGCCGAGGTGACCGTCCTCAGCCAGTCGCTGCGCAAGCAGGAGGACGGCCTCAAGCTGGGCGCCGACCACTTCCACGCGACCTCCGACCCGGAGACCTTCACGAAGCTCGCCGGCTCCTTCGACCTGGTGATCTCCACGGTCTCGGCGCCGCTCGACTTCGACGCCTACCTGAGCCTGGTCAAGACGGACGGCGCCCTGGTGAACGTCGGCGCCCCCGAGGAGCCCGTCAAGGTCGGCCTCTTCTCCCTCATCGGCGGCCGCAAGACCCTCGCGGGCTCGATGATCGGCGGCATCGCCGAGACCCAGGAGATGCTCGACTTCTGCGCCGAGCACGGCCTGGGCGCCGAGATCGAACTGATCCGCGCGGACCAGATCAACGAGGCGTACGAGCGTGTCGTGAAGAGCGACGTCCGCTACCGCTTCGTGATCGACACGGCGACGATCTGACGCACGGGCGCGGCCGGGGCATGACGTCCGGGGTAATCGACCCGGTACGGCATGCCCCGGCACGCTTGCGTCATGACCGCATACGCCATCGGAAACCTGCACCCGAAGCCCGTCCTCGACGAGGAGGTCTTCGTCTACATGGAGCGCATCCAGGCCACCCTCGACCCCTTCGGCGGTCGATTCCTCGTCCACGGCGCCCCCGCCCGCGAGGTCCGCGAGGGCACCTGGCCGGGCGCCCTCGTGATCATCGGCTTCCCGTCGTACGAGGACGCCCGCGACTGGTACGACTCCGAGCCCTACCAGGCCCTGATCCCCCTCCGCACCCGGCACATGGCCGGCGACGTCCTCCTGGTCGAAGGGGTCCCGCAGGGGTACGAGGCGGCCGCCACCGCGGCCCGGCTGCGCGCGGCCGTCAACTGACCCTGTCGCAGAGGGAGTCCGTCGAACCGTGGATCAGGTTCAGCGTCTTGTAGCCGGTGGCGGAGACCTCCAGTGTGTAGGCGCCGTCCACCGTGTAGAGGCCGCGCGGCACGTTCCCGCCGCCCTCGCCGAAGCCCGCGAGGATCGGCCCGACCACGTACCAGGACTGGGAGCGGTCCGGACGGACCTCGACGACCGCCCGGCCGCTCGCGTCGGCGTCGTACGAGGCGCCCGTCTCCGAGTTCACGACCCGGACCACCAGCTCGCCCTTGTACTCGAACAGCTTCGTCCCGTCCTCGTACGTGGCGAGCGTGCGGCGCACGACCTCGTCGACCACGGGCGAACCCTGGACGGCGAAGTCGCAGCGCACACCCGCCGGATAGGACCAGGAGGGGGAGGGCGCCGGCTCCCAGCCGTCGTTCGGGGTGTCGGCGCCGGCGGGAGCGGCGACCGTCAGCAGGGCGCCGACCGCCGCCAGGGGCGCGAAGATCCGTCGCTTCAAGAGAACTCTCCTCGATGAGGGGGAACGTGAACGGGCGTCAGCCTCCCCCCACCCCCTGACCACATCCTGACCACGGCGCCTAAGGTGACGGGCACTATGGACTTCACCCTTCTCGGCCCCTTCGAGGCCCGTCACGAAGGGCGCCGCGTGCGGCTCGGCAGCCGCCGCCAGGAGCGGTGCCTGCTCGCGCTCCTCCTCCTGGAGGCGGGCCGTCCCGTCCCCACCGACCGGCTCGCCGACCTCCTGTGGAACGGCACACCGCCCGAGAGCGCCCGCGCCACCCTCCACACCTACGTCGGCCGGCTGCGGGCCGCGCTCAAGCCGTACGACGTCACCGTGGAGACCCGGCACGACGGCTACGCCGTCGACGTCACCGAACACACCGTGGACGTACGGGAGTTCCTCGACCTCGCCGGCCGGGCCGCCCTCGCCGCCGACCCCGGCGAACAGGTCCGCTGCCACGACAGGGCCCTCGCCCTCTGGCGCGGCCCGCTCCTCGCCGACACCCTCGACGACACCCAGCGGGACCGGCTCGGCGGCCGCCTCGCCGAACTCCGCCTCACCGCACTCGAACAGCGCGCCGAGGCCCAGCTCACCATGGGCCTCCACGAACGGGTCCTCGCCGACCTCACCCCGCTCGCCGGCGAACACCCCGGCAGGGAACGGCTGGTGGCCGCCCACATGACCGCCCTCTACCGGGCCGGCCGGCAGACCGAGGCCCTGGAACTCCACCGCGCCACCCGCGGCCACCTGGTCACCGAACTCGGCATAGAACCGGGCCCGGCCCTCACCACGCTCCACGAACGCATCCTCAACGCAGACCCCCGCCTCGACCGCCCCCCGGCCCCGCTCTACGCCGTCCGGGTCCGCGAGGAGTGGCTGCCCTGGTCCACCGGCGGCCACCCGGCCCTGGAGTTCTGCAACACCTACGCCGGCTGGCACCGCGCCCCCGCCGTCCCCGGCTCCGACTGGCTCCGCACCTACCGCACCCTGGCCGTCTGGGCCGGCCACCAGGCCCTGACCGACGACCTCTCGGTGGACCGCCTCCTGACCAGGGCGGCCGCCCACCCGGCCGAGGCCGCCGAAGCCCTCGCGGAGGCCAAGACCTTCCGCACCGCCCTCTACGCCTGCCTGACCGACCCCGCCGACCTCCGCGCCTTCCGCACGGTCGCCGGATTCGCCGAGGCCGCCGCCCGCGCGGCCGCCCTGGACCTGGACGAGGACGGCCTCGCCCACTGGAGCCTCCCGCCCGCCACCGGCCTGCGCCTCCCGCTCCTCGCCACCGCCCGCGCGGCCGCCGACCTCCTCGCCGACCCCCGCCGCCTCACCCTCCGCGCCTGCCCGAGCGACGACTGCGGCTGGCTCTTCCTGGACACGACGGGCCGCCGCCGCTGGTGCTCGACGGCGACCTGCGGCGGCGGCCGGCCCTGACGCCGGGGCCCGGGGGCCCTACTCGGCCTTGGCGACCCCGATCGGGCAGGAGACGCCCGTGCCGCCGATGCCGCAGTAGCCCGCCGGGTTCTTGTCCAGGTACTGCTGGTGATAGGCCTCCGCCGGGAAGAACGGGCGGGTCTCGTCGGCCGGCAGGACCGTCGTGGTGATCTCGCCGTAGCCCGAGCCCTTCAGGACCCTCTGGTAGGCCTCGCGGGAGGCCTCGGCCGTGGCGGCCTGCTCGGGCGAGTGGGTGTAGACCGCCGAGCGGTACTGGGTGCCCACGTCGTTGCCCTGGCGGAAGCCCTGGGTCGGGTCGTGGGACTCCCAGAACAGCTTCAGGAGCGACTCGTACGAGACCTTCGACGGGTCGAAGACGACACGGACGACCTCGGTGTGCCCGGTCAGGCCCGAGCACACCTCCTCGTACGCCGGGTTCGGCGTGAAGCCGCCCTGGTAGCCGACGAGGGTCGTCCAGACGCCCTCGGTCTGCCAGAACTTGCGCTCGGCGCCCCAGAAACAGCCCAGCGCGAAGTCCGCGACCTCAAGGCCGTCGGGGTACGGGCCGAGGAGCGGGTTGCCGAGGACCGTGTGGCGCTCCGGGACGGAGAACTCCGGCTCGGCCCGGCCGGGCAGGGCCTGCTCGGGGGTGGGGAGGACGGGGGTGCGGGACAGGAACATGCTGCATCTCTCCTCGACGTTCGGCAGTCCTGTCAACGCCGCGGGGACGGGCCCGATTCCCCGTCCGGTACGTGCCCCGCGCAGTCGTCGCGGGCCCGGCAGAACTCCTCCGCCGGGTCCGTCTTGTACCGCCACGGCAGCGCGCCCACGTAGCCGTCCACCAGCCGGAACTGCTCCATCGCCGCCGCGTGCCGGTCCTGGAGCCACAGGTAGTACGCCAGCAGGTGCCGGGCCTCCGGGAGACGCGGGTGCGCCGGGTCGGCGGCGGCCACGTCCGCGAGGAGCGCGTCCACCGCCGCGTACATCTCCGGGGTCCGGTCGGCGTCCGTCGTGTCCGAGGTGTCGTGCTCGAAGTGCGCGATCAGCGGGAGCGCCGCCATCAGGCTGCCCGGCGGCGCCCCGGCCGCCGCCCGCACGGCGAAGGCCCGCGCGAGCTCCGCCGAGCCGCACCACTTGGCGCACCAGTACTGCAGCGCCGCGAAGTGCGCCTCGTAGTGGTGCGGCGCCCTGTCGACGACCTCACGCCAGAGCTTCCGCAGCTCCTCGTGCGGCAGGCCGAGGCCGAGCGCCGTCCAGATCTCGGCCACGTACGGGGAGGGGTCGTCGGCCCGGGCGAGTGCCACCGCGCGCACGTGCTCCTCCCGGGAGCGGGCCAGGACCCGGCGGAAGGCCTCGGTCTGCTCGGCGGTGGTGTCCTCGTCCCGCGCCCCGCCGCGGACGTTCCACGCCAGGAACACCGTCCCGCGCGCCCGCACCAGGGCCGCCCCCGGGTCGGCCGGGCGCGCCTCCTCCCAGGCCCGCAGCCACCCGTCCTCCTCGGCGGCCAGATCGGCGAGCCGCTCGGCGAGCGCCGAGCGGCCCTCCCAGTCGGGCGTCTCCAGCGTCGCGGCGAGCAGTTCGGCCGCCGGCTCCCAGTCGCCGGCCCGGGCGGACGCGAGCGCCACCGAGAGGGCCGGCGACAGCGGTGCGGCCAGCTCGGTGTGCTGCCGCTCGGCGGGCAGAAGACCGAGCGCGGCGACCCGGGCGGCGGTCTCCTCGGTGGCCGGATCCGTGCGCACGTCCCTGGCCAGGCCGCGCACGATCGCGACGAGGAAGACGAGGGCGACGGCGGCCACGCAGAGGGCGAGCGGGGTCAGGACGACCCAGAGCAGTACGGTCACCGGGTGACTTCCTCGGTACGGGGGGCGGGCGGGGTTACGGGCGGTCAGCCGGCGGCAAGCAGCTTGCGCAGCCGCTCGGTGTCCGGGCGGTCCGCGATGGCCGCGTCCAGGGCCGCCGGGAGTTCCTCGGCGTAGCCGTCGGGCAGCAGCAGGGACGCGGGGGCCGACCAGGAGAGCTGCCAGCGGGCCCGGCCGTCCACGGCGAGCGTGGTCGTCAGGAGACGGGCGAGCTCGCGCCGCAGCGAGGAGCGGGCGAACTCGCGTGCCGCCCTGCCGGTCGCGGCGGCGGCCTCCTCGGACTTGGGCAGCCGCTCGACGAGCCCCCAGACCGTCCCGTCGTCGACGGCGTCGAGAAACGCCTCGACGTCCCGCCGGAGCCGGTCGGCCGGGCCGAGCGCGCCGAGTCCTTCCGCCTCGTACGCGCCGGATCCGTCGGCCGGGCCGCGCGCAACGCCCGCCCCCGTCGGGTCCCCCATCGCCTCCCGCAGCGCCTCCGTGTCCCGTACGTACCTCGCCGTCATCGACTCGTGGACCAGGTCCGGCCAGTCGAGGCGGTGCATCTCCAGCGCCTCCGGGGTCAGGGTGGCGTCCTCGACCGCGCGCAGGGACTCCTCGGGCGAGGCGAACAGGGTGAAGGCCGGACGGTCCCGCTCCGCTCCGCGGCCGTCGTCGGGCAGGGACTCGATCGTGGCGACGCGTTCGGCGATCGGCGGGTGCGAGTCGTACGGCGTGGCGGGCTCGGTGGGCAGTTCGGAGCGCATCCCCGCCAGTTCCTCCGCCCGGGCAGCGAGCAGATGACGCACCCCGCCGAAGACCTCGCCGCGCGGCGGCAGCATCCCGAACTCGACGCCGAGGGTGGCGTACGAGTTGAGGTAGAACTCGTGCGCCGAGTCGAGCGCCGGGAGCGCCCGCAGCGCCGAGGCCGTCGCGTCCCGGCCCGCGATGCGCGCGGCGGCCAGGTCGGCGGCGATCTCCTGGCGGCGGGAGCCGCTCCGGGTCGCCCGCATGGAGAAGCGGCCGTACGCCGTGTAGATCCGGGCCATCACGCGGTACGTGAAGCCGACGCCGGTGGTGTCGACCTCCTTGGCCGTCTTGCCCCTGGCGACCCGCCGGGCCGATTTCCGCTCCTGCCGGGCCCGTTCCTTGGCGACCTTGTCGCCGGACTTCTCCTCGAACCGGTCGACGGTACGGGCGACATGGAGGCGGCTGCGCTCGGTGATGCCGGAGAGCCGGGTGTCGCAGTGGGTGTAGTGGCCGAGCTCATGGGCGAGGACGGCGCGCAGCCCGGCCTCGGAGAGACCGGCCACCAGCGGGAGTCCGAGGTACAGGCGCCGGGTGCCGCCGAGGAGACCGAGGAGGCGGGCGTCCTCGGTGACGGCGGCGTTCATGTCGGCGGTGAGCCGGATCTCGTCGGGCGCCCGGGTCCCGACGAGCCCGGCGAGCTCCCGTACGGCCGCCCAGAGCCGGGGCTCGTCGGCCTCGGTGACGGGGACGCCGGCGACGCCCTCGTCGCGGGGGGTGCGGAGCATGAGCATGCCGCGGACGACGGGGACGGCGAGCACGAAGCTGAGGGCGTACATCTTGAGCGCCCACACGGCCGGCGCCCACCGCCAGGCCACCCAGTCCAGCGCGCCGAGCAGGACGAGCAGGACGAGGCCGAGCAGATGGAAGCCGGCGAGCAGGACGAGAGCGCGCAGCGCGCGCAGAGTGGCGCCCATCGGGCAGATTCCCCCCCCGGGAAAGACGTGACGATCATCGTACGAGCAGAGGGGGGAGCCCGGTTCGACGGCCCACGGGACGGACGGTCAGCGCGGCAGTGTCGCCGGGCTGCCGCCGTTCGCCTCGTAGCCCGCGACCGCCAGGTTCCGGAAGACCGTGAACTCCGCCGCCGGGTCGCCGCTCAGCGTCCACGGGACCGCGCCCACGTGCCCGTCGACCCGGACCAGCTGGTGCATGGCCTCCGCCCAGCGCTCCGAGCGCACCAGGAACCAGACGAGGAGGTGGCGGACGTGCGCCAGCATCGGGTCGTCGGGGCGGGCCGAGTGGACCGCGTACAGCGCGCCGTCCATCGCCTTGGACACCACCGCCGTACGCCAGAAGTCCTGCACGATCACGATGTCCGGCACGTGCTCGAAGACCGCGAACAGCGGCAGCGCGGCGAGCAGCGAGCCCCGCGGGGCGCGCGCCGCTGCCGTCGTCGCGAAGTGGTCGGCCTCCTCGCGCGAACCGTGCCACTTCTCGCACCAGTAGTGCAGGGCCGCCAGATGCGCCCCCATGTGCTCCGGCGCGCGGTCGATGACCTTCGCCCACACCTGGTCGAACTGCTCGTGGCCGTAGCCGAGTCCACGCGCCACGGCCAGCTGCGTGATGTACGGGACCGGGTCGCCCGGAGCGAGGAGCGCCGCCTCCTCGGTGACCTTCAGGGCCTCCTCCAGGATGATCCGGAAGTCGTCCGTCCCGGCCGAGGACGAACGCCACGCCTGCTGCACCAGGAACTCGCCGTGCACCGCAGCACCGCCCGCGTCCTTCGGCGCCTCCGCCCGCCAGGTCCGCAGCCACGCCCCGCCGACGCCGGGCCGCTCCTGGAGCTCGAGGGAGGCCGCGCCCGCGAAGGCCTGGACGCGCTGCCAGCGCACCTCGCCCTCCGTGCCGGTGGCGGCGAGCAGCCGCGAGGCCGGCCGCCAGTCCTGGGTGGCCTGCACGACGTCGAGGACGTGGAGGAGCTCGTCGTCGGCACCGGGCAGCCGTACGTCCTGGTCCTCCTGCCGCACGAAGCCGTACGCCTCCGGGTCCGCAGCGTCCGGCGCCCCCGGCGCGACCTGCCGGATCCCCCCGCCGCCCCGCCGGCGCAGCACGAAGGGACCGAGGACGCCGAAGAGCAGGCCGAGCGCGATCAGGAACCAGAGAATGTCCATGTGTCCATTGTCCAGGACACCCGGTGAGACGAACGAAGCGGCGGGGGGCGTGCGGGACTACGCTCCTGACCCATGAGCGACCAGCACTCCCATCAGAGCTTCGAGACCCGCGCGATCCACGCGGGCAACACCGCCGACCCGCTGACCGGCGCGGTCGTCCCGCCCATCTACCAGGTGTCCACCTACAAGCAGGACGGCGTGGGCGGGCTGCGCGGCGGTTACGAGTACAGCCGCAGCGCCAACCCGACCCGTACCGCCCTGGAGGAGAACCTCGCGGCCCTGGAGGGCGGCCGCCGCGGGCTCGCCTTCGCCTCGGGCCTCGCCGCCGAGGACTGCCTGCTGCGCACGCTCCTCGTGCCCGGCGACCACGTGGTCATCCCGAACGACGCCTACGGCGGCACGTTCCGGCTCTTCGCCAAGGTCGTGCAGCGCTGGGGCGTCGACTTCTCCGTGGCGAACACCTCGGACATCGAGTCGGTGCGCGGCGCGGTCAACGACCGTACGAAGCTGATCTGGGTCGAGACCCCCTCGAACCCGCTCCTCGGCATCACCGACATCGAGGCCGTCGCCGGCGTCGCCCGCCAGGCCGGCGTGAAGCTCGTCGTCGACAACACCTTCGCCTCGCCGTACCTCCAGCAGCCGCTGGCGCTCGGCGCGGACGTCGTCGTGCACTCGCTCACCAAGTACATGGGCGGCCACTCCGACGTCGTCGGCGGCGCCCTGGTGACCGCGGACGAGGCGCTCGGCGAGGAACTCGCCTACCACCAGAACGCGATGGGCGCCGTCGCCGGCCCCTTCGACTCGTGGATCGTGCTGCGCGGCATCAAGACGCTCGCCGTGCGCATGGACCGGCACAGCGAGAACGCCGAGAAGATCGCCGAGATGCTCACCCAGCACCCGAAGGTCACCCAGGTCCTCTACCCGGGTCTTCCGGAGCACCCGGGGCACGAGATCGCGGCCAAGCAGATGCGTTCCTTCGGCGGCATGATCTCCTTCCGCGTGCAGGGCGGCGAGGAGGCGGCGGTCGAGGTCTGCAACCGCGCGAAGCTCTTCACCCTCGGTGAGTCGCTGGGCGGCGTCGAGTCCCTCATCGAGCACCCGGGCCGGATGACGCACGCGTCCGTCGCGGGCTCGGCCCTGGAGGTCCCGGCCGACCTGGTCCGCATCTCGGTGGGCATCGAGAACGTCGAGGACCTGCTCGCCGACCTGCGCCAGGCGCTGGGCTAGCAGTCTCCGCCGGTGACGACGGCCGTGACTCCGGCCGTCGTCACCGGGCTTCGAGCGGCCGGGTCGTCTCCGTCGTCGTCACCAGGCTTCCAGCGGCGGTGTCGTCTCCGCCGGTGGGACCTCCCACGGGTGGGCCGTCGACGCCCACACCACGAAGGCGAGCACGGCGAGCGCGCCCAGGGTCCACAGCACCCGCCGCACCCGCCGGGCCCGCTCCCGCTGCCGGGCCCCGCGCTCGGCCGCCCGCAGCGCCAGATCGCGGGGGACCGGCGGGTGCGGGGTCTCGAGCAGCCGCCGGACGGCCGCCTCCTTGTCCTCGTACCGGCTCATGCGGCGGCCCCCCTGGCGCCCCGCTCGGCGGCCCTCAGCGTGGCGACCGCGCGGGCGCACACGGCGCGGACGCGGGCCTCGGACAGCCCGAGCAGCGCCGCGATCTGTTCCTCCGCGACCCCCTCGTACAGCCGCAGGACGACGACGAGCCGCTCCTGCGGGGAGAGCACGGCGAGCACCCCGCCCCGGCCGCCGTGGTGCCGCCAGGCGGTGCGGGCGAAGCGGGCGGCGAGCTCGCGGCGCGCGAGGTCGTAGGGGTCCTCGTCGCGCAGACGGTCCCACACCGCGTACGTGTGTGCGAGGGTCGCGGTCAGCAGGGCCTGGGCGTACGGGTTGCGGTTGCGGGTCTCGGCGGTCAGCAGCGTCGCGGCGTGCAGCAGCCGGCCCGCGGCACCGGCCACGAACGCCTCGAACTCCCGGGTGCGGTGGGCGGGTTCGCCGCCCTTTCCGCGCTGCTCTCGCACCTCTTCATCTGAGGACAGCGCGGGTGCCGGGTCAAGGGGTCTGCGCGCAGTCCGTCCCGGTCACGCGTGCGTCAGCCGGTTGTCCCGGACGGGGTCTCGGCGGGCGCGTGGCCCGTGTGCGCCGACTGCCGTGCGGACAGGGCGGTGTTGAAGCGGGTGAGCAGGGTGCAGAAGGACTCCCGCTCCTCCGGCGTCCAGCCCTCCGTGACCTCGACCATCAGCTGCCGGCGCGAGGAGCGGACCTCCTCCAGACGCGCGAGACCGCGCGGCGACAGCTGGAGGACGACGGCCCGGCCGTCCTCGGGGTGCGAGGTCCGCTTCACCAGACCGGTGTCGACGAGCGGGGCGACCTGACGGGTCACGGTCGACGAGTCGATCCCCATGCCCGCCGCGAGCGCCTTCACCCCCATCGGCCCTTCCTGGTCGAGGCGGTTGAGGAGGAGGTAGGCCGCGCGGTCCATGGAGTTGCGCAGCTGACCGGTGCCGCCGAGGCGGGTCTGCTCGGCACGGCGGGCGAAGACGGCCACCTGGTGCTGGAGGGCATCGAGGAGACCGGGGTCGAGCGCAGTCGTCATGTCCTGAGATGTGGGCATGGCTGTGGGTCTCTCTCGTGCGGGGGTGGTCGGTCGGTGGGGGACAGAGTACGCGGCCCCGCCGGGGTCCGTACCGGCGCTGCGCAAACCTGTCCGACGGCCTGACCGCCGGGCGGCCACGGGGGGCGTGAGCTGCGAGACTTGCTGTCATGAGCTTCCGTACGCCAGACCCCTTGCACCGGCTGATGCTCGACGACGTGCGGGGGGCGCAGAAGATGCTGGCCGGCGTGGCCAGGATGACGGCGATGGAGGGCAGCCGCCATCTGTCCTCGCTGGTGGGAGCCCCGGTCCACCTCAAGTGCGAGAACCTCCAGCGGACCGGTTCCTTCAAACTCCGCGGCGCGTACGTACGGATCGCCGGGCTGCGGCCCGAGCAGCGGGCGGCCGGGGTGGTCGCGGCCTCCGCCGGCAACCACGCGCAGGGCGTCGCGCTCGCCTCGAAGCTGCTCGGCGTGCACGCCACCGTCTTCATGCCGGTCGGCGCCCCGCTGCCGAAGGTCGCGGCGACCCGCGACTACGGCGCCGACGTCCGGATGCACGGCCATGTGGTCGACGAGACGCTCGCGGCGGCGGAGGAGTACGCCCACGAGACCGGCGCGGTCTTCATCCACCCCTTCGACCACCCCGACATCATCGCCGGACAGGGCACCGTCGGCCTGGAGATCCTGGAGCAGTGCCCGGAGGTGCGGACGGTCCTCGTCGGCATCGGCGGCGGCGGCCTCGCGGCCGGCATCGGGCTGGCCGTGAAGTCGCTGCGCCCGGACGTGAAGGTGATCGGCGTCCAGGCGGAGGGCGCCGCCGCCTACCCGCCGTCACTGGCCGCCGGGCACCCGGTGGTGATCGAGTCGCCGGTGACGATGGCCGACGGGATCAGGGTCGGGCGCCCGGGCGACGTGCCGTTCGCCCTGATCCAGGAGTACGTCGACGAGGTCCGTACGGTCTCCGAGGACGCCCTCTCCTCCGCGCTGCTGCTCTGCCTGGAGCGGGCGAAGCTCGTCGTCGAACCGGCGGGCGCGAGCCCGGTGGCCGCCCTCCTCACCGACCCGACGTCCTTCCGGGGCCCGGTCGTGGCGGTCCTGTCCGGCGGAAACGTCGACCCGCTGCTGCTCCAGCGGATCCTCCGGCACGGCATGGCCGCCGGAGGCCGCTACCTGAGCCTGCGGCTGCGCGTCACGGACCGGCCGGGGGCGCTCGCGACGCTGCTCGCGGTCCTGACGGTGGTCGACGCGAACGTCCTGGACGTGAGCCACGTACGGACCGATCCGCGCCTCGGCCTGACGGAGGCGGAGGTCGAGCTGCACCTGGAGACGAAGGGTCCCGAGCACTGCCGGGAGGTGGAGGAGGCCCTGCGGGACGCCGGGTACACGGTGCTGGGCTGACGTCCCCGCGTACGTCTCCTCCTCGCCGTCCCCTACGGAGCCGGGCCCCCTACGGAGCCGGGCCGCCCGGCTCACCGTCCCCTACGGAGCCGGGCCGCCCGGCCGAGGACGCCCACCAGGCCGCCGCCGACCAGGGCCCCCGCCGCGAGCAGACCCAGCGGCCGCCCGAGGTCCGGCCGGCGTGGCACCCGCCGGGGGGCCGGGATCACCGGGACGAGCACCGGCTCCCCGCCCCGTGCGCGCGCGTGGGCGGCGGTCGCCGCACGCGCGGCCGTCTCGTGCGCGAGGGACCGCTCCAGGCGGAGCAGCAGGGGGCGCGGGTCCGTCCCGGCGGCCGCGGCGAACTCCTCGACGGCGACGCGGGTCGGCAACTGCTTCTGGTTCATGAACCGTTCCCACGAGGAGCGGCTGTAGTGGGTGCGCTGCGCGAGCTGCCCGTAGCTCAGCTCGGTGGCGCACTTGATGCGGCGCATCTCGGCTGCGAGCTCGGCCCAGGGCGTCGTCGGCTCACCGCCGGCGCAGGCCGCGCACCCCCGGTGGCCGGTCTCGTCCGCCCCGCCGGTTCTTCCCGTCCCGCCCGTCGTCCCCGCCCGGCCCGTGCCCGCCCCGTCGGTCCCGCCGGTCCTGCCCCTGCCGTGTGCGCCGACCGCCATCTCAAGCTCCCCGTCGTCGTCGTACTCGTGCCAGGACCCCAGCTTCGCCCCCGGGACCAACGGCCCGCCAACAGCACGCCAACAGGTGTCCCGGGGCCCGCCCGGGACGCCGGGACGGTCCGGCTCCACTGGGCGGGAGCCGCTCCGCAATCCTAGGATCGGGAGGAAACGCCCTAAATCTCCCTGGGGGAATCCACATGCCAGGCGCGATCTACGCCGAGGGTCTGGTGAAGACCTTCGGCGACGTACGAGCTCTGGACGGAGTCGACCTCGATGTGCCGGAGGGCACGGTCCTGGGCCTGCTCGGCCCGAACGGCGCGGGGAAGACGACCGCGGTGCGGGTCCTGACGACCCTGATCACCCCCGACAGCGGGCGGGCCGTCGTCGCCGGGATCGACGTCCTCCGACATCCCGACGAGGTCCGCCGCTCGATCGGCCTCTCCGGCCAGTTCGCGGCGGTCGACGAGTACCTCACCGGCCGCGAGAACCTGCAGATGGTCGGCCAGCTCTACCAGATGAGGGCGAAGGACGCGAAGGTGCGGGCCGGGGAGCTGCTCGACCGCTTCCACCTCGCCGACGCCGCCGACCGGCCCGCCAAGACGTACTCCGGCGGCATGCGCCGCCGCCTCGACCTCGCGGCCGCCCTCGTCGTCTCCCCGCCGGTCATGTTCATGGACGAGCCGACCACCGGCCTCGACCCGCGCAACCGCCAGGAGCTGTGGGACGTCATCAAGGAGCTCGTGGCCGCCGGTACGACCCTGCTCCTCACCACCCAGTACCTGGAGGAGGCCGACCACCTCGCCCACGACATCTGCGTCGTCGACCACGGCAGGGTCATCGCCCGCGGCACCTCCGACCAGCTCAAGGCCCAGACGGGCGGCGAGCGCGTCGAGGTCGTCGTGCACGGCCCGGAGATGATCGCCGACGCCCGGGACGTCCTCGGCCGCTACGGCCTCGCGGGCGTCGGCCACGGCGAGGTCTCCGTCGAGGAGCACACCCGCAAGCTCACCGTCCCCGTCACCGGCGGCGCCAAGCTGCTCGCCGAGGTCATCCGCGACCTGGACGCCGTCGACGTCGAGATCGACGACATCGGCCTGCGCCGCCCGACCCTCGACGACGTCTTCCTCTCCCTCACCGGCCACGTGGCCGACCGGGGCGAGGAGGAGGCGGGGGGCGAGCGGACGGCCGGGGGCAGGAAAGGCCGGAAGGAGGCCGTGAAGTGACCACCGCCCTGGGGTCGGCGGACCGGCCGACCACCCTGCGTCCGCGCGGGGGGATCGTCCAGTCCGTGAACGACTCGCTCGTGATCGCGCGCCGCAACCTGATCAGAATGTCCCGGATCCCCGAGATGATCGTCTTCGGGCTGATCCAGCCGATCATGTTCGTGGTGCTGTTCAGCTATGTCTTCGGCGGCTCGATGGAGATCGGCAACTCCACTTCGCCGACCGTCTACCGCGAGTTCCTGATGGCCGGCATCTTCGCCCAGACCGTCACCTTCGCCACCGCCGGAGCGGGTGCGGGCATCGCCGACGACATGCACAAGGGGCTGATCGACCGCTTCCGCTCGCTGCCGATGGCCCGCGGCGCGGTCCTCACCGGCCGCACCCTCGCCGACCTCGTGCAGACGACCCTCACCCTCGTCGTCCTGGCGATCGTCGCCCTGCTCGTCGGCTGGCGCATCCACGAGGGCGTCCCCAAGGCGCTCGGCGCCTTCGCCCTCCTGCTCCTCCTGGGCTACGCCTTCTCGTGGATCGGCGCGCTGATCGGCCTCTCGGTCCGCACCCCGGAGGCGGCGACCTCGGGCGGGCTGATCTGGCTCTTCCCGGTCACGTTCATCTCGATCGCCTTCGTGGACTCCAGCAACCTGCCGTCCTGGCTGCAGCCCATCGCCGAGTGGAACCCGTTCAGTGCGACCGTCCAGGCCTGCCGTGTCCTCTTCGGCAACCCCGGCGTCTCCACCTCCGACGCCTGGCCCATGCAGCACCCCGTGTGGGCGTCGCTGCTCTGGTCGATCCTGATCATCGCGGTCTTCCGGACGCTGTCGGTACGGAAGTACCGCTCGGCGACGGCATGAGCGGAACTCGGGCGGAACTCAGGGCAGGTAGGCGGAGACCACCTGTCCTTCGGGGAAGGCGAGGAACGCCGCCCCGCCTGCGGCGAGCGCCTCCGCCGGGAACTCCGGCTCCTCGGCGCCGTCCGGGAACTTGGGCCGGTAGTCCTCGGAGCCGTTCGCGCCGACGGGCCCGGTCGCGGGGTACGAGGTCACCCGGTCCTCGTTCACCGTGAGGAGCCGGTCGCCCGCGAAGTAGACCCGCTTCGCCGTCACGTCGGGGACGACCCACCGCCGCTCGCCGCTCTTCACGTCGTACGTGACGAGCGCGCCCGTCTCGCCGAGGACGGCCACCAGCCCCTTCCCGTTCACCGCGACCGGGGCCACCGCCCGGGTCCCCAACCGGTGCCGCGGGGCCAGGGTCCCGGCGTCGAGGACGGTGACCGCCGCGTCCTGCAGGCCCGTGCAGAGCACGCTCGCGCTCTTCTCGTGCACGGCGAGCGCGGCGCACGGCTCCCCGGCCCGGCCCACCACCCGACCCGTACCGGAGTCCAGCGCGACCGGCCGCTCGGAGCCCATCGCCACGAAGACCCGCCCGCCGCCCACGACGAGCTGCTCCGGCACCCCGTCGACCGGAGTGCGCCACAGCAGCTTGCGGTCCTTGAGGCGCACGGCGGCCACCAGCCCCTGCCCGTCCTCCCGCACGTCGAAGTACGAGGAGTACAGGACCCCGTCCACCAGGTCCGCGCTCTTCACGCCCCAGCCGCCGTCCGGCACCGGGATCCTGCCCCGCGCCCCGCCGTCCGCGAGACCGTACGCGCTGATGCCGTACTCGTCCGTCAGATACACCGCGTCGTCGACGATCGCCGGGTACCCGGGGCCGACCGGCGAGGTGTCGCGCCGGCCCGGCACCGTCCACAGCCGCTTGCCGTCCGAGGCGCGCAGCCCGACGGCCGAGCCGCCCGCGCCCCCGCACACGAGGACCTCCGGGGCGAGCGCGCAGGCACCGATCGGCATGTCCGTCTCCACCGACCAGGGCGACCAGCCGGCCGGACGGTGGGCGCGGTCCGCGCCGACCTCGCCGAAGTCATGGGTGTGGCCCGTGCCGCCGTACGGCAGGACGACCCGGCTCAGCGCGGCGACCGGCGCCGAGCTGCCGGCGCCGCTGCTCGGCGGCCCGGCGACCCCGCCCGTGGCCGTACCGCCCGTCCCCTCGTTCCGGTCGAGCAGCACCACGCCGCCGGTCGCCACCACGGCCACCGCCACCGCGCCCGCGACCAGCGCGCCCCACGGCCGGCGCCGCTGCGCGGGCGGAGCGGCCGGCACCGGCCGCTCCGTCATCGCGGTGGGGGAGTACGGCACGACCGGCCCGAGCGTCGGCAGCTCGGCCACGCCCGCGCCGGAGGCCGCCGCCTCCCCGGCGCTCCGGGCCGCCTCCCCGTACTCGGCGAGCAGCGAGAGCACCGCGCCGGGCCACGGGAACACCTCGGGCCCGCCGCCGCCCAGCAGCTCCACGAGCTCCGCGGCAGAGGGCCGCTCGGCCGGGTCGAGCCGCAGACACCGCTCCAGGACCGGCCGCAGCTCCGCCGGAACCCCGTCGAGCTCGGCCTCGGCCCGGCTGATCCGGTAGATCACGGCCGCCATCTCGTCGTCGTGGAACGGCCCCCGGCCGCTCGCCGCGAACGCGAGGACGGCGCCCAGGCAGAACACGTCCGACGCGGGCACCACCGCCCGGCTGCCCACCAGGTGCTCCGGCGACATGAAGCCGGGGGAGCCCACCACCAGACCGGTCGAGGTCAGCGCCGTCGCCTCGAAGGCCTGCGCGATCCCGAAGTCGATCAGCTTCGGCCCGGCCGCGGCGAGCAGCACGTTCGCCGGCTTGAGGTCCCGGTGCAGCACCTTCACCGCGTGCACGCCCGCGAGCGCCCGCGCGAGGGCGACCCCGAGGGCCCGGACGGTCGCCGCGGGCAGCGCCCCGGACCGCACGACGGCCTCCGCGAGCGAGGGCCCCGGCACGTACTCGGTCGCCAGCCACGGCGAGTCCGCGTCCGCGTCCGCGTCGACGAGCCGCGCGACCCCCGGCCCGTCCACGGTCCGCGCGGCCGCGATCTCGCGCCGGAAGCGGGTCCTGAAGTCCCCGTCGACCTCCAGGTCGTCCCGTACGGTCTTCACCGCGACCATCCGGTACGGATCGGCCGTGGGCGCGTCCGCACGGCAGGCGAGATGCACCTCGCCCATGCCTCCGGCGCCGAGGCGGGCGAGCAGCAGATAGGGGCCGTGGAGCCGCGGGGGGCCCGGCGGCAGTGCTTCCAGCACGGGGGCTACTCCTTCTCGCCGGGCAGCGCGACGGAGGCGACGGCCCCGGTGTCGTACACGACGTGGGCGACCCCGCCGAGCGGCAGGACCACCGGCGGCCGGATCTCCCGGTCCAGATAGGTGCTGTTCACGCGGTCGTACGGGTCCCTGGCGCGGGGCCCGGGAGCGCCCGGCACGGGCACGGCGCGCTCCTTGCCGGGGGTGCCGTCCCTCCCCAGCGGCACCACGTGCAGGGCGGAGAAGTCGGCGTACACGAGCGCGTTCCCCGCGATCAGCGGGTCGGAGACGAGCTGCTGCCTCCCGTCGGCGGAGGCGAGCGGGGGGAGGGGGTAGTGGCCGAGGGCCTTGCCGGTGGCCGGGTCGAGGACGAACACGCCTTCGGGCGCGCTCGTCGTTCCCCAGTCGGCCCAGCTCATGGCCCCCCTGTCGAGGACGACGGCGTCGTGGGCGGACAGGGCGGTCGGCCAGGCACCCGACCCGGCGACCGCGGCGGGCACGGGGAGCTTGCCGCTGCCCACCGGGGCGAGTGTCGTGGCGTCCAGGCGGTACAGCGCGAGCGGGGACTCGTTCCTGGCGTCGAGCGGTGCGCAGTAGGCGTACTTCCCCTGGACGTGGAGGCTGGCGCAGTTCTTGGCCTCCGGCGGGACCTGGCCGCGCTGCTGTCCGTTCTTCGCGTCGAACGACACGAAGCCGCCGTCGCTCAGCGCGTAGACGAGACCGTTCGCGTAGGCGACGGGCTCGAAGTCGCGGAACCCGCCCCGCGCGAGGTCGGCGTTGGTCAGCGACTTGGACCACAGCTGCCGGCCGTCGGCCAGAGCGAAGGCCGTCATCCGGTCCTTGTCCTCGCCGCCGGTCGGGACGAAGACCGTGCCGTCGCCGACGACGGGCTGGGTGCGCATCCCGGCCTGCGCGGTGTTCGCCTTCTCCCAGCGCACCGTGCCGCTGCGGGCGTCCCGGACCTGGAGGCGCCCGTCGGAGTGCAGCACGACGGAGTCGCCGTGGACGGCGGGGACGTTCGTGGTGCCCGCGATGAAGATCCCGCCGGTGGGCCCGATGAAGCTCATGTCGTCGCGGGGGTCCTTGACCAGGTCCGCGCTCCACAGCCGCTTCCCGTTCGCCGGGTCGAGGGCCTCGTAGCGCCCGTCGGTCGTCCGGCACACCAGCGCCTTCTCCCCGGCCGAGCAGCCGAACGCGGGGGCGGTCAGCTGCGCCCGCCACGGCTGCCAGCCGGCCGGGCGCTGGGCGGCGTTCTGCGCGACGACGCCCGAGGCGTCGGCGGGGCCTCGGTCGCTCACGCCGGGGACGCGGGGTCCGGCGGCCTTCGCGGGCGCCTGCGGCGGCGTCGTCGGATCGGGCCACAGGAGGTACGCGCCGAGCCCGCCGGCGACGACGGCGAGCGCGAGGGCGGCGGCGAGCGCGCGCCTCCGCCGCTTCCGGGGCGCTCCGGCGGCGGGCGTGGCGGGCGCGGTGTGCGCGGACACGGGCGCGAGCGTCGGTACGGAGTGCAGCCCGGGGACCGCCGGCGTGACGACGGGCCCGGACGCGACGGGCGCGGCCTCCAGGAGCGGCCCGCCCGCGGCGACGAGCTGGGCGAGCTCCCTGCCGTACTCGCCGATGTGGTCCCGTACGCCCTCCGGCCACGGGAAGACCTTCGCGGCCCCGGTGCCGAGCAGCCCGACGAGCGCCTCCGGCTTCGGCCGGTCCGCCGGGTCCACGGCCAGGCAGGCGGCGACCGTCCCGCGCAGCTCCTCCGGGACGCGGGACAGATCGGCCTCGGCCTGCGAGACCCGGTACAGGACGGCGGCGAGGGGGCCGTCGCCGAAGGGGTCCTCGCCGGTCGCCGCGTAACAGAGGAGCGAGCCGAGGCAGAACACGTCGGACGCGGCCGTGACCCGGCGGGCGCCGGCCACGTGCTCGGGCGACATGAACGACGGGGTCCCGACCATGAGACCGGTCGCGGTCATGGTGGTGGCGGTGCTGCTGCGGGCGATGCCGAAATCGATGAGCCGGGGGCCGTCGACGGAGAGCATGACGTTGCCGGGCTTGAGGTCCCGGTGCAGGACCCCGGCCGCGTGCAGGTCGACGAGGGCCCGGGCGACGTCCGCGCCGAGCGCCCGGACGGTGGCGACGGGCAGCGGCCCGCCGCGCCGCACGGCCTGCGAGAGGCTGGGCCCGGGGACGTACGCGGTGGCCAGCCAGGGCACCTCGGCGTCGGGATCACCACCGACGGGGGCGGCGGCGTAGGGGCTGTCGATGAGCGAGGCGACCCGGATCTCCCGCCGGAAACGGTCCCGGAAGGCGGGCTCCCCGACGACATCGCGCCGCACGGTCTTGAGAGCGACGAAGCGCCCACGCGCGAGACGACCCACGGAGGCGGCACCGGAACCGCCCGCGGCACCGTCACTGCGCCCGTCCCAGGAACCGCCCGCGGCACCGTCACTGCGCCCGTCCTCGGAGCCGGCCCCGGCACCGGAGCCGTCCCCGGCGTCCTCCTCGGCGTCTCGCGCGAGGAACACCTCGCCCATGCCGCCCGCGCCGAGGCGGGCGAGCACCTCGTACGGTCCGATCCGGCGTGGTGTGCCCTCGCGCAGCGGTCCCAGCACCTCGTCCTCCCCCTGGTGACGTGACGTCAGAACTCGCATCATTGCATGTGCATGCAGAACGAAGGGCCGGCCCCTCGGGGGCCGGCCCTTCGTTCACGCAGTGCGGCTCAGCCGGTGTACGGCTTCGCGCTGAGGATCCTCACCGTGGCCTTCTTGCCGTTCGGCAGCTCGTACTCGGCGTCCTCGCCCACCTTCTTGCCGTTGACGCCGACGCCGAGCGGCGACTGCGGCGAGTAGGTGTCGATGTCCTCGCTCGCGTACTCGCGGGAGGCGAGCAGGAAGGTCATCGTGTCGTCCTCGTCGCCGTCGAAGGCGATCGTGACGACCATGCCGGGGGCGACGACGCCCTCCTCCGCCGGGGCCTCGCCGACCTTGGCGTGCTCCAGGAGCTGGGTGAGCTGGCGGACCCGGAGCTCCTGCTTGCCCTGCTCCTCCTTGGCCGCGTGGTACCCGCCGTTCTCGCGCAGGTCGCCCTCTTCGCGCGCCGCTGCGATCTTGGCGGCGATCTCGGTACGCGCGGGACCAGTCAGGTACTCAAGCTCGTCCTTGAGCTTGGTGTACGCCTCCTGGGTGAGCCAGGTGACGTTGTCGCTGGTCTGGGTCACGGGTGCTCCTCGTAGGTACTGGGAATACAAAGCATCGCCCTACACGGGAAAGCGGTGCAAATCCCGGGCGGGCGAAACCACGAGCCTAACAATGAGTGGCGAAAAGCGGGAGGACATAAACCATAAAGATGGCGTCTCCCCAGGTCACCGTGGTGACTCGCCGGGACTCGACACCCCGTCCCTACCCACCGCTACCGCGCCGTACACCCGATGAGTTCGGCGCTCGTCGCGCGGGCGGTCGTACGGAGCGAGAAGACGCGGTCGATCCGGGTGGCGGCGTCGTCGACGCGGACGTCCTTGCGGGCCACCTCGGCGCCGTCCTCGGAGCGGGAGCGCAGCGTGCAGACGCCCTTGGCGTCCTTGTCCTTGCGGATCTCCAGGTGCACCTGGACCTCCTCGGCGCTCACCACGTCGAACTTGATCATCTCGGCGCTGATCTTGCTGTCGACGACGTAATGCCAGCCGAACCAGCCCATGACCCCGAGAAACAGGACCCCGAGCACCGCCCCGGTGATCCTGAGCTTGCGGTCGGCCCGCTCATCCGCGGAGCGCCCGTAGCGTCCCTCGGGCAGCTGCTCTCGCACCGCGCTCATGGGGGATCCTCTCGAAGCCGGGGGTGGCGGAATTTTCACTCCCCCGATTCCGTCACTATAGAGACCACGCTCCGCGTCGAATCACTGAGGATCGAGTCTTGACTGAGCAGCTGCGACTGATGGCCGTTCACGCCCACCCCGACGACGAGTCGAGCAAGGGTGCGGCCACGATGGCCAAGTACGTGTCCGAGGGGGTGGACGTCATGGTGGTGACGTGCACGGGCGGCGAGCGCGGCTCGGTCCTGAACCCCAAGCTTCAGGGCGACCCCTACATCGAGGCGAACATCCACGAGGTGCGCCGCAAGGAGATGGACGAGGCCCGCGAGATCCTCGGCGTCTCGCAGCACTGGCTGGGATTCGTCGACTCGGGCCTGCCCGAGGGCGACCCGCTGCCGCCGCTGCCCGAGGGCTGCTTCGCCCTCGAGGACGTGGACACGGCGGCCGGGGCGCTGGTCCGTGAGATCCGCTCGTTCCGTCCGCAGGTCGTCACGACGTACGACGAGAACGGCGGGTACCCGCACCCCGACCACATCATGACCCACAAGATCACCATGGTGGCCTTCGACGGGGCGTCCGACGCGGAGAAGTACCCGGAGGCCGAGTTCGGCCCGGTCTGGCAGCCGCTGAAGCTCTACTACAACCAGGGCTTCAACCGCCCCCGCACCGAGGCGCTGCACGAGGCCCTCCTGGCGCGCGGCCTGGAGTCGCCGTACGGGGACTGGCTGAAGCGCTGGGACGAGTTCGGCGGCAAGGCGCGCAACCTGACGACGCACGTGCCGTGCGCGGACTTCTTCGAGATCCGCGACAAGGCGCTGATCGCGCACGCGACGCAGATCGACCCCGACGGCGGCTGGTTCCGGGTGCCGATGGAGATCCAGAAGGAGGTCTGGCCGACGGAGGAGTACGAGCTCAGCAAGGCGCTGGTCCCGACCTCCCTCCCCGAGGAAGATCTCTTCGCGGGCATCCGCGACAATGCCTGACATGAGCGCACACCTGGCACTGACCCAGCTTGTCCCCTTCGCCGCCGAAGAGCTGGACAAGAACAAGGTGACCCCCGGCGTCCTCGGCTTCGTCGTCTTCGCGGCCCTGGCCCTTGCGGTCTGGATGCTGATGAAGTCGATGAACCGCCACATGGGCAAGGTCACCTTCGAGGAGGCCCCGGACCCGAAGGCCAAGCCCTCGGACACCCCGGCACCGACCCCCGGCAAGTAGCCAAGGAACGACCCCCCCCGTGTGGGCAATCGTCCCTCCCCCAGACTTCGTCCGGGGGGACCCCCAGGGCGGGAGGGTGGGCACACGGACGGCGCCCTCAGCGGCGCCTCCGCGTTCCGAGCCTGGACCCGCACCACCAGTGCACTGCGCACGGGGTGCGGGTCCATGCACGTGAGCCTCCGGCGCCGGTAGGGGCGCCGTCCGTTGTGCCCACCCTCCCCCAAGCTCTCGGCTTCGCTCGAGCAGGGGGGACCCCCATCGCCCTGGGGGCACCTCCCGGACGAAGTCTGGGGGAGGAACGCCTGCCCACAACGGGGGGTGGGCACCGCCCCGGCGGAACGCCTGCCCACAACGGGGGTGGGCACGGCCCCGGCGGTACGCAGGACCACAACGGCTCAGCTGACCGCCGGCACGCCCAGGACCTCCCGCGCCGGGCGGGACGGGAGCAGGCCCAGGTGCCAGGCCTGCCACGGGCCCGTCGGGGCGACGCCCCGGTCCAGGAGCAGGACGTGCGCCTCGACGCAGTCGTCGACCCTCGGGTCGCGCGCCGGGTGCCGTCCCGCCGCCAGCGCCGCGAGCTCCTCGCGCGCCGCCGCCACACCCGGCTCCGGAGTGCCCGGCGCCGCGTGCGGCAGCAGCCCGCACCGCAGCAGCCGCGCCCAGTCCGAGCCCCGCCGGTCGCCGTACCCGTCGAAGAGCGCGCGCGCCTCCTCGCACAGCGCGAGCGCCTGCGGGACGCGCCCGTTGCCGGCGTCGACGATCGCCAGCTCCAGACAGGCCCACGCCTCCCCGTGCGCGACGCCGATCCGGCGGAAGTCCGCCCGCGCGTCCACGAGCAGCTGCCGGGCGAAGCCCGAGTTCCGCAGGTTCCCCGCCCGCGCCGCCTGCTGGTCCCGGGTGACCCGCCCCAGCTGGTGCCGCGCACAGGCGAGCCCGTACAGGTCCCGCATCCGCGAGAACATCGACCGCGCCCGCCCCAGCTCCCGCACCGCCTCGTCCCGGTCGCCCCGCTCCTCCAGGGCCTGCCCCAGGTGGTAGAGCGTCCACGCCTCCCCGCGCGCGTCCTCCTGCTCCCGGTGCCGCGCGAGCGCCCCGCGCAGCTCCTCGACCGCCGCCTCGGCCTCCCCGCCCGCGAGCCGTGTCCGGGCCAGCTGGGTCAGCGCCCAGGCCTCGCCGCGCCCGTCGTGGACCCGCCCGTACGTCTCCAGGGCCCGCCGCAGCTCGCCCTCCGCGCCCGGCACGTCGCCCCGGAGCAGCAGCACCTGCCCCCGCTGGAAGTGCGCCCAGGCCTCGCCGTGCAGCGACTCGTGCTCCCGGTGCAGGGCGAGGGACCGGTCGAGCAGCGCCGTCGCCTCGGCCAGATCGCCCCGGTCCCGCTCCACCGCGGCCAGCGCGTGCAGCGTCCAGCCCCGGTCGGCGGCCAGCGACTCCGGCTCCTGGAGCGCGAGCGCCTCCCGCAGCCGCGCCGCCGCCTCGGTGAGCCGCCCCTGGTGGTGCAGCGTGATCCCGAGCGAGCAGAGCGCGAGCGCGGCCCCGGCGTCCTGATGGGCCTCCTGGTACTGGGAGACGACCGAGGTCAGCGTCTTGTGCGCCTTGTCGAGCTCGCCGAGCTGCCGCGCCGCGATACCGGTCCGCCACCGCACCGAACGGGTCAGCAGCCCCTGCCCGACGGACTCCGCCAGCTCGTTGATCTCGCCCAGCCGGTACAGGTCGCCCCGCAGCAGGCAGTAGTCGCACAGCGCGCTCAGCAGCCCGAGGACCGTCTCCTGGTCGACGCCCTCCGCGTGCCGCAGGGCCGCCGTGATGAAGCTGGACTCCTCGTCGAGCCAGCCGAGCGCCGCCTCCAGGGAGCCGAAGCCGTGCCCGTCGAACCGGTCGGCCCGGGTCGACATCTTGCCGTCGACCATCCGGATCACCGCGTCGGCGAGCTCCGCGTGGTTCCGTACGAGCCGCTCCTGCGCCGCCGCGATCTCGGCCGCGTCCTCCTCGTCCACGAGCCGGGCGGCGGCGAAGCCGCGCACCACGTCGTGCAGCCGGTACCGCTCCCCGCGGACGTGGTCGAGCAGCCCGGCGCCGGACAGCTCCCGCAGCCGGCGGGCGGCCTCCGGCCCGCCGCCCCCGCCGAGCAGCGCGGCGGCCGCCGCCGCACCGAGGGAGGCCCGACCGGCCAGCGCGAGCCGCCGCAGCAGCTGCCGGGCGTCCTCGTCGAAGTCGAGGAAGTACCTTACGGACAGGGCGCGTTCGACGGGGTCGGTGCCCCAGCCCGGCCGGGCGAGCACATGGCTCACCTCCTCCATCGAGCGGCGCCCGAGCAGCGAGCCCACGACCCGCAGCGCCAGCGGCAGGCCTCCGCACAGCTCCCGTATCCGCTCGAAGGCCTCGGCGTCGTACGGGCCGGGGTCCGGCCCGCCGGCCGCCGCGCGCAGCAGTTCCTCGGCCCCGGCGGCGTCGAGCGCGGCGACCGGCAGCGCGTGCACCTCGGCCGGTACGTCTCCGCCGAGGTCCAGCGGCTCCCGGCAGGTCACGAGGACGAGGCTGTCGGACCGCTCCGGCAGCAGGGCCCGCACCTGGGAGGCGTCGGCGGCGTCGTCGAGGACGAGCACCACGGGCACCCCGCTCAACTGCCGCTGGTACAACTCCGAGAGCCGCCGCACCTGTTGCTCCGCCGTCGCCCCTTCGCGGAAGAGGAGCCGGTCGCGCGGGGCGCCGAGCCGGTTGAGGAGGTGCAGCAGCGCCTCCCGGGTCGAGACGGGCCGCTCGCCGCTCGCGGCGCCCCGCAGGTCGACGACGCAGGCCCCGCGGAACTGGTCGCGCAGCGCGTGCGCGGCCCGCACGGCGAGGGCGGTGCGCCCGGATCCGGGGTCGCCGTGCAGCAGGACCACGGTGGGCCGGGTGACGGCGGAGGCCCTCCCGGCCTGAACCCACCGGGTGACGGCGGCCAGCTCCTCCCGCCGCCCGGCGAACACGCCACCGGGATCGGGCAGATGTCCGAAGGACCGCGCGAGCACGGCCCGGGCCCGGGCGGCGGCACTCCGATCACCCCCACGCACCCCCCGTCCACCGGCCCCGACCTCGACGCCCGGCCGCCCTCCGACCACGGAACCCCCGCCCTCACCCACCCGGTCCCGGGCCGCCGAAGTCCCACCCCCGGAACCCCCGACTTCACCCGCCCGCCCCTCGGCCCCCGAAGCCCGGGCCTCACCCACGGACCCCACGGCCTCCGCCGCCCGTACCAGCTCCCGCTCCCGCTCCAGGAACGGCCCCACCCCCCGTGCCTCCAGCGCCGTCAACCACTCCACC
This sequence comes from Streptomyces sp. NPDC002825, assembly GCF_040295385.1. Lineage (NCBI taxonomy): Bacteria > Bacillati > Actinomycetota > Actinomycetes > Kitasatosporales > Streptomycetaceae > Streptomyces > Streptomyces sp. NPDC002825. The sequence goes on along the minus strand of NZ_JBEOVH010000010.1, from coordinate 175,983 downwards.
CGCAGCCGCTCCACCCCACCCGACTGCCCCCGCCCGCTCGGTTGCCCCGGCCTTGCCGGCCGCCCCGCCCCACCCGTCCCGCCGCGCCCGCCCGTCACCCGCAGCACCGTCGCCGCCGCCCCGGCCACCGCCACCGCCACCGCCACCGCCGCGCCCGCGCCGAGCGCCGTGCCGACCGCCGTGCCCAGCGCCAGGTCCGCGCCGAAGGCCGCCGCCGCGGCGACGCCCGTGACCAGCGCGGGCCCCCCGAGCGCCGAGCCGCCGAAACGGTCCGCCGGACGGGTGCGGCCCGCCGCCTCGGCCTCCTCCACCGCCCGCAGGTACGCGGCGTAGGCGTCCGCCGCCATCCCGTCCAGCTCCGCCCGCCCCCGCGCGAGCAGCGCCTCCGCGGCGGCCGGGGAGGCGCCGGAGGCCCGTACCTCCTCCCTCACGGCCCGTTCCAACAGCCCTTCGGCCTCGACCCGGTGACTCTCCCGCATCTGCGTTCCCCCTCCGCGCGTGCCCGACGAATCCGGCCCAGTGTCCTGCGTCGCGCGCGTCGGCGCGAGGGAGCGGAGAAAGGAGGAGACCGCTGCGGCAGGATGGAGACATGCCGAACCGACTGGCCCATGAGACCTCCCCGTACCTCCTGCAGCACGCCGACAACCCGGTCGACTGGTGGCCGTGGTCGGCCGAGGCCTTCGAGGAGGCCCGGCGCCGCGACGTCCCCGTGCTGCTGAGCGTCGGATACAGCTCCTGTCACTGGTGCCACGTCATGGCGCACGAGTCCTTCGAGGACGACACCACCGCCGCCCTGGTCAACGACAACTTCGTCGCCGTCAAGGTCGACCGCGAGGAGCGCCCCGACGTCGACGCCGTCTACATGGAGGCCGTGCAGGCGGCGACCGGCCAGGGCGGCTGGCCGATGACCGTCTTCCTCACGCCGGACGCCGCCCCCTTCTACTTCGGTACGTACTTCCCGCCCGAGCCCCGCCACGGCATGCCGTCCTTCCCGGAGGTCCTGGAGGGCGTCAGGGCCGCCTGGGCCGACCGCCGCGGCGAGGTCGACGAGGTCGCGGACCGGATCGTGAAGGACCTGGCGGGCCGCTCCCTGGCCTACGGCGGCGACGGCGTCCCCGGCGAGGAGGAGCTCGCGGGGGCCCTCCTGGCCCTCACCCGGGAGTACGACGCGACCCGCGGCGGCTTCGGCGGCGCCCCGAAGTTCCCGCCGTCGATGGCCCTGGAGTTCCTGCTGCGCCACCACGCCCGTACGGGCTCCGAGGGCGCCCTCCAGATGGCCGCCGACACCTGCGAGGCGATGGCCCGCGGCGGCATCTACGACCAGCTCGGCGGTGGCTTCGCCCGCTACGCCGTCGACCGGGCGTGGGTGGTCCCGCACTTCGAGAAGATGCTGTACGACAACGCCCTGCTGTGCCGGGTGTACGCGCACCTGTGGAAGGCCACCGGCAGCGACCTGGCCCGCCGGGTCGCCCTGGAGACCGCCGACTTCCTGGTCCGTGAACTCCGCACCCCCGAGGGCGGTTTCGCCTCCGCGCTCGACGCCGACAGCGACGACGGCAGCGGCAGGCACGTCGAGGGCGCCTACTACGTGTGGACCCCCGCCCAGCTGACCGAGGTCCTGGGCGCGGAGGACGCCGCCCTCGCCGCCGCCCACTACGGCGTCACCGAGGACGGCACCTTCGAGCACGGCAGCTCCGTCCTCCAGCTCCCGCAGCAGGCGGGCCCGGCCGACGCCGACCGGATCGCCTCGATCGCGGCCCGGCTCCTCGCCGCCCGCGAGGAGCGCGAGCGCCCCGGCCGTGACGACAAGGTCGTCGCCGCCTGGAACGGCCTCGCGATCGCCGCCCTCGCCGAGACCGGCGCCCTCTTCGACCGCCCCGACCTGATCGAGCGTGCGACCGAGGCCGCCGACCTCCTCGTCCGCGTCCACATGGACGAGTCGGCCCGGCTGACCCGGACGTCCAAGGACGGCCGGGCCGGCACCAACGCGGGTGTCCTGGAGGACTACGCCGACGTCGCCGAGGGCTTCCTCGCCCTCGCCGCCGTCACCGGCGAGGGCGCCTGGCTGGAGTTCGCCGGCTTCCTCCTGGACCTCGTCCTCGACCGCTTCACCGCCGAGGGCGGCGCGCTGTACGACACGGCCCACGACGCCGAGTCCCTCATCCGGCGCCCCCAGGACCCCACCGACAACGCCGCCCCGTCCGGCTGGACCGCCGCCGCCGGAGCGCTGTTGTCGTACGCGGCGCACACCGGCTCGGACGCCCACCGCGCCGCCGCCGAGGGCGCCCTCGGCGTGGTCAAGGCCCTCGGCCCGCGCGCGCCCCGCTTCATCGGCTGGGGCCTGGCCGTCGCCGAGGCCCTCCTCGACGGACCCCGCGAGATCGCCGTCGTCGGCGACCCCGCCGACCCGGCCTTCCGGGAGCTGCGCCGTACGGCCCTGGCGGCGACCACCCCCGGAGCGGTCCTCGCCACCGGAGCACCCGGCAGCGAGGAGTTCCCGCTCCTGAAGGACCGGCCGCTCGTGGCCGGGTCACCGGCCGCGTACGTGTGCCGTCACTTCACCTGCGACGCGCCGGTCACCGACCCGGCCGAGCTGCGCCGGAAGCTGTAGGGCCGGGCCGGGCCGGGCCGGAACGGGGACGGCCCCGCGACCCCTCCGAGGAGGGGCGGCGGGGCCGCGCCGTTGGCCGGGTGCCGCGACTCAGCTGTTGCCGGCGCCGTTGCCGGAGAGCACCGGGATGTCGCTGAGGATGTGCGACAGCGGCTCGTCACCCTTGGCCTGGGTGGAGTTCTCGGTGCACTGCTGGTTCTGCGGGGAGGACAGGACGTTGATGTCCTGGACGCTGATCGGCACGACGCCGACGATCGAACCGGCGTTGACCTTGGCGGGCAGGCCGATGCAGGGCTTGTTCAGGGACCCCTGGACGAGCGCGAACTGCGGGCTCATGTCGCCGTAGGTCGCGGAGTTGCCGAACTCCTGGTGCGCGCCGTTGCCGGACAGCGAGGTGGTGCCACCGTCGTCGGCGATCGCGAGCGCCTGACCGGCACCCGCCGCCGTCGCGCCGAGGACGGACGCGGCCACTGCAGCCGTCGCCAAGAGCTTCTTCATTGTTCAGGCCTTTCGGATACTGGCCCGCTGAGTGCCGAGCCGTGCTGATCAACTGGCCGGTGGCCCGGAGGTTCCGGGTAGTCCACCGGACGGACTACGGGCAGATGAGCGACGACCCCGTGTCCGGCTTGTACGTGGCCGCCGGGATCTGGCTCGGCGCGACGGCCGTGCGGGCGGGCAGCGGCCGGTCCTCGGCGAGGCTCCCGAAGACCTCCGCGGCCCCTTCCTCGTCCCAGCCGACGGTGGACCCGACGCCCTCGATGTCGGGGTTGAAGCCCCGTACGGGCACGGTCGCGAACTCCGTACGCTCCGGGGGCAGGTCCTTCAGGTGCGCGGCGAGCGTCAGCAGCTCGGCCGTGGAGATCCCGCGCTCGGCGGCCGCCGTCCCGCGCAGGGTCGCCGCGAAGGCCCTCAGCTGCTCGGGGTCGTCGAGGATCCCGTCGTGGAGACGGAGCAGGGTGTTCACGATGAACTTCTGCTGCTTCCGGATGCGGCCGAAGTCCATCTGCCCGTCGGCCTTCCGGGACCGCACGTACTGGAGCGCCTCGCCGCCCGCGACCCGCTTGGTGCCGGGCTGGAGGTCGATGCCGGTGGACGGGTCCTTGAGCGGCTCCGTCGTACAGATGGGGACGCCGCCGTCGACGCGGTTCACGGTGTCCATGAAGCGCCGGAAGTCGATCTCCAGATAGCGGTGGACCGGCAGTCCGGTCATCGACTCGACGGTCTCCACGGCGAACGCGGAGCCGCCCTCCGCCCAGGCGTTGTTGATCTTCGCCGGGTGGGCGGCGTGCACCTTGCCGGTGCGCCGGTCGCGGTGTCCGTCGGGGAAGGAGGCGAGGGAGTCGCGGGGCAGGCTGACGACGTCGACCCGGTCGTTCGCCGCCGAGACGTGCACGAGCATGATCACGTCCGTGCAGTCGCACTCCTTCCCGCCCAGGTGGAATCGTTCCTTCTCGTCCGCGGTGACGCCCGTGCGGCTGTCGATGCCGACGACCAGGAGGTTCAGCCCCTTCTCCGGGGCGGGGAGACCGGTGGGGGCGGCGGCGAGGGCGCCGGGAGCGAGGGCGGCGAGGGCGGCGAAAGCCGCCGCGGCGAGCAGCGGACGCCGGGCCGGCCGTAGACGCGGGAATTTCATGTCCGCACCGTATTTCGACCCGCTCGCACACAGGTACGCGACGCGACATGAACAGGACGAATCACTCTCCTGCTGCGCCTGTGTAATGATGCGGGAATCGCAGCGGAAGGAGCGAAAATGGCGCCGGATCCCGGAAAATGGGAACGGATGGCCTTCATTCCGAAGAGCCGATATGTGAGCGACCCGCCCCCGGCCGACAGCAATCCGGTCCCCCTCTATTCCGCACTGGTCGCCCAGTGGGTGCAGGCGGGACGGGCGGTGCCGGGGATGCCGGACAGGGAGTGGGAGCGCCTGATGGCGACCCCGGTCTGGCCCAACTGGTAGCACCGGCAACGGGGGAGACGAAAGGGGCCGCCCAGGAGGGCGGCCCCTGACGTGTGAACGTCGTCGTGCTCAGGCGGAACGTCAGTGGTTGTTGACGCCGTTGCCCGACAGGACCGGGATGTCGTCCAGGATGTGCGACAGAGCCTCGTCACCCTTGGCCTGGGTGGAGTTCTCGGTGCACTGCTGGTTCTGCGGGGACGACAGAACGTTGATGTCCTGAACGGTGATCGGCACGACGCCGACGATCGAACCGGCGTTGAGCTTGGCCGGCAGACCGACGCAGGGCTTGTTCAGGGAGCCCTGGACGAGCGCGAACTGCGGGCTCATGTTGCCGTAGGTCTTGGAGTTGCCGAACTCCTGGTGCGCGCCGTTGCCGGACAGCGACGTGGTGCCGCCGTCGTTGGCGATGGCGAGCGCCGGGGAGGCCACGGCGGCGGTGGCGCCGACGATGGAGACGGCTGCGGCCGCGGTGGCCATAACCTTCTTGATCACGGGAGTTCCCTTCTAGAACCGGCTCCGTGCAGGGAGCGACCTGATCAACAGGCCGTCGGACGCCGGGGTTCCGCTGTGTCACCCCCTTGGCGGAGCGCGCGCGGCAGCGCGAAACGCGGACACAGTCGAACGAGTGAAGCGCCGGAACCTAAGCCCGCGACCGCAGTTGATCCCGTCGCATCAATCAGGTCGATTGGTGGGAACAGGAACGGAATCACCGTGATCAAGAAGATTATGGCGGCTGCGGCTGTGACGGCCTCTGTTGTCGGCGCTTCTGCTGCGGCGGCCTCCCCGGCGCTCGCCATCGCCGACGACGGCGGCACGACCTCGCTCAGCGGCAACCACGCGCACCAGGAGTTCGGCAACTCCGAGACCAAGGGCAACCAGAGCCCGAACTTCTCGGCCGTCCAGGGCTCTCTGAACAAGCTCTGCCTCGGCGTTCCGGCCAAGGTCAACGCCGGTTCGATCGTCGGCATCCTCGTTCCGGTCACGGTCCAGGACATCGACGTCCTGTCCAACCCGCAGAACCAGCAGTGCGCGGAGAACTCCACCCAGGCCAAGGGTGACGAGCCGCTGTCGCACCTCGTGGAGGACATCCCGGTCCTCTCCGGGAACGGCGCCTTCAACGGCTGATCCGCCGCGCGGACGACAGGGCCGGAGGGAACGCCGCGTTCCCCCGGCCCTCTTGCGTACCGGGGCGGGCGTGCGGGTGGTGGTGCGGGCAATGGAGTGAAAGAACAGGTGCCCCTGTTATTCCGGTTTCCTTTGTGCGGGATGTTCGTTGTGTTCTGTGCCGCGGAAATGCATTCCGCCGAGGAAAGGATCCAGACGAAATGAACTGTAAGAAGGCCGCAGCCGTCGTCGCCGGAATCATCATGGCCATGGGTGTGGCGTCGCCGGCCTTCGCGGACGCGGAGGCGGAGGGCCTCGCAGTCGGTTCGCCGGGTGTCCTCTCCGGGAACGTCGTGCAGGTCCCGATCCACATCCCGATCAACGTCTGCGGCAACAGCGTGAACGTCATCGGCGCGCTGAACCCGGCCGCGTTCAACACCTGCGTCAACGCCTGAGTCCCGGCGCCCGCAGGCGCGGAGGGCCGGTCCCGGCGAGCAACCGCTCCCGTGACCGGCCCTCCGTCACGCCGTGACCGGCGCCCGCCCGCCCGTACGGGGCCGGCCGGGCGGGCCGGAACCGGCCTCCGCCCGCAGCCGTCGCCGGACGCCCTTCACCAGCCGTCCCGCCGTGTACTCGGCGCCGAAGACGAACCGCATCGACGGCCCGTACGAAGGGGCCGTGAGCAGACCGGCGAGGAAGAGGCCCGGCCAGGAGGACTCGAACAGGCCCCCGACCTCGGGGGCGCCGCCCGCGCCGACCCGCCGCAGCGCCCCGCGCAGGGCGGGCGAGAGGACCCCGGCCCGGTCCAGGCTCGGGGTGAAGCCGGTCGCCGCGATCACATGGTCCGTCTCCAGGACCGTCGTCCCGTGCGGCCCGGCCACGTCGAGCCGCAGCCGCTCGTCCCCGGTCACCCGCGCCGTGGTGATCCGCTGCCCCAGGCGGACGTCGCCGACCGCCGCGAACCGCTCGCGCAGCCACCAGGCGCCCGCCGGGCCGAGCGCCGAGTCGAAGATCCGCTCGCGGGCGCCGGCCGGGAACCGCCGGAAGATCCCCGGGGTGTCCGCGTACAGCCTGTTCTGCCAGCCGCAGCCGAGACCCGTGTGCGGGGCACGCAGCGAGGGCCACAGGCCGCGGTCGAGGGCCGGCGGCACGGTGTTCCAGCGCAGCCCGCCGGCCCGCGCGAGGATCCGTACGGCCCCGGCGCCCCGCTCGACGAGCAGTGCGGCGGTCTCCAGGGCCGCCTGACCTGCCCCGACGACGGTGACGTCACGGCCGGCGAAGCCGTCCAGCTCGCCGTGGTGGCTGGAGTGGGTGACGTACCGCCGGGGCAGTCCCCGCAGGGGGCCGGGGATCTCCAGGAAGGGCAGGACGCCGACGGCGAGCGCCACCGTCCGGGCGCGCACCGCCTCGCCGTCCTCCGTGCGCAGCTCGAAGCCCCCGGCGGCCGGCGCGACCGAGCCGACGAGCCGCTCGTCGAGCACGGGCACGGTCTGCCGGGCGAACCAGTCGCCGTACGCGGCGAAGAAGCCGACCGGCAGGGGCACGCCGTGCTCGGCGCGGACGCCCCTGGCCGCCGCGTAGGTGTCCAGGCCGTACGCCCCCTCCGGGTCGGAGAGGTGGGACGCCCAGGGCTCCGACTTCAGGAACATGCCGGAGGGCATGGCGTGCCAGGCCTCCATCGAGCGGCCGAAGGCGCGGAGGCGCAGCCCGTGGGCCGCGGCGTGGGCGGCCACGGACAGGCCGTAGGGTCCGGCCCCGACGACCACCAGGTCGTACATCGACTTCGACATCGTGCCTTCCGCGTTCATCGTGGGGTGAGCTGATCGGTGGAGGTACGGGCCGGGGGCGGGCCCGGTGTGACGGCAGGAGTCGCCCGGCGGGCCACGAGCGCCCGCCGCAGGGCCGCCAGCGCCCTGCGCAGCAGGTGCGCGAGCCAGGCGCGGCCCATGGCGAGCGCGGGCAGGGGGTCGTCGGCCGCGAACCAGGCGCACTCGGTCCGCCCGCGCGCGCCGCCCGGCTCGGGCGCGTACCGGCGGTGCGGGGAGGCGAGCAGGGACAGGGCCGCGTAGTTCTCGACCAGGAAGCGGCGGCCGTACACGGGGGAGTGCGGCGGTACGGGCCGGCCGGTGAGGTCCAGGTGGAGGGCCCGGACCACGTCCAGGCCGTCCGGGTCGGTGAAGAGCCGGAACTGGGCGCCGGGCCGCGGGTTGAAGTCGAGCAGGTGGTACGCGCCGGTCGCCCTGTTCAGCCGGAAGTCCAGGTCGCACACGCCCCGGTAGCCGAGCGCGTCGAGCAGCTCGCGGGCCGTCCGGTCGACGACCGGGTTCACCGTCCAGCGGCCGGAGGCGGTCAGCCCGGCCCCGTCCGGCCAGGAGCGCTCCTTGCGCCCGGTCGCCCCGGTCGAGCAGCGGCCGGCGGAGTCCACGTACCCGTGGAAGAACCAGTCGAGGTCCCGGCCCGCCGGGAGCAGCTCCTGGAGCAGCAGCCGGCTGCCGGCCTCCGCCGTCCGGGCGTACAGCTCACGCACCTCGGCCAGGGACCGAGCGATCGTGGTGCTCCGCAGCCCGCGGCCGGCCGGGAGCAGCCAGGGCCGGCTCCACTTGGCGACCACCGGAAGCCCGAGCGACCAGGCCATGGCGGCGGCCTCGTCGGCGCCCTCGGGGAGTTCGGTACGGGGATGGGGCAGGCCCAGGCCGGCGCAGGTCTCGGCGAGCGCAGCCTTGTCGGCGACCCGGAGCAGCTGCTCCTCGGTCTGCTCGGGCAGCAGGAAGCGCGAAACCAGTCCGGGGCGGCGGCGGGCCAGTGCGAGGGCGCTCACATCGTCCAGCGGCACGGCGAGCAGGGGACGGGAGGGGCCGTCGGTGATCTCCTCGGCGATGTCGTTCAGGAGGGCGGCGAGTTCGGCGGAGGAGTTCGTCCCGGGGCGCACGCGGGCCGAGCGGAGAAAACGGGAGCGGGCGACGGGACTGGTGCTCGATTCGATGACGGCGTGGACCGGAATTCCGGCCCGTCCCAGGGAACGGGCGGCGCCGAGCGTGCCGTGATGGAAGGGGTTCCGGTCGAGCCGCACAAGGACGGTGGGGACGCTGGTGTCGAAACGCTGGCGCGGCACGGCATGCCCTTCATATCGGTGCCCCAACCGGGCGATGAAATCCTCTAATGGACTACTGATCAGATGGAAGCGGAGTTCACGGTCGGCTTATTAGGAATACTTTCTGAGCATCGGATTGACGGACCATCAAATGGCGTAGATGTGAAGGAGTGGCCATGGCAGCTGCGTACCGGAGAACATCGAGAAGATGGTTGGGGGTGTTCACCGCCGGTCTCCTCGCCACGGGCTCGGTCGTCCTCTCGTCCCCCGCCCACGCCGCCGAATCCGCCCCGGCGAAGGACCCCGGACCCACCCTCGCCACCGCCATGGGGGCCTTCCTCGACTCGGGCGACCGAGGGGTCTCCCGCATCAGGCAGCTCGAAGGGTGGCTCGGCGGCCACGAGCTGCGCGTCGGCCACACCTACCTGCCCGGAGACCTCTGGAAGAACATCGAGGGACCCCCGGGCTTCCTCGACGCCTGGGCCGACTGGCGCAACGAGCGCACCGACCGGATGCTCGTCCTCAACGTGCCCATGCTGGAGCGCAACGAGGCCCGCGTCTCCGACCGGGAGGTCCGCCGCCAGCTCCAGCTCGGCGCCGCCGGCTACTTCGACCACCACTTCACGACCCTCGCCGAGCGTCTCGTCGAACAGGGGGCCCTCGACACCGTCGTCGTCCTCGGCTGGGAGATGAACGGCACCACGTACACCCACCGGTGCGCCCCCGATCCCGAGGCGTGGAAGAAGTACTGGAACCGGATCGTCACCGCGATGCGGGCCGTGCCGGGCCAGAAGTTCCGGTTCGACTTCAACCCGAGCCGCGGCCTCGACGCGATCCCGTGGACCGAGTGCTACCCGGGCGACGACGTCGTCGACATCATCGGCATGGATTCGTACGACCAGCCGTCGGGGAGCAGTTTCGACCGGCACGTCAGCGAACCGTACGGGCTCCAGAAGCAGGTCGATTTCGCCGCCGAGCACGGAAAGCAGATCTCCTATCCCGAATGGGGGCTCTTCCGGAACGGCGACAACCCGGAATACATGCGGCGCATGCTGGACTGGATGAAGCAGCACAAGCCGCTGTACCACACCATCACCGACTACTGTCCGCACGGCGTCTGGCAGTGCGACGACAATCCGCAGTCGTCGCTGGTCTTCCGGCAGGCGCTGTACGGCACGGAACCGGAACTCCCGACCGACCCGGTGGACCCGGTGGACCCGACGGTCCCGGAGCCGAAGCCCGAGCCGAAGCCGGAGCCGAAGCCCGAGCCCAAGCCGGAACCCAAGCCCGAGCCGAAGCCGGAGCCGAAGCCCGAGCCCAAGCCCGAGCCGAAGCCGGAGCCGAAGCCCGAGCCGAAGCCGGAACCCAAGCCCGAGCCGAAGCCCGAGCCCAAGCCGGAACCCAAGCCCGAGCCGAAGCCCGAGCCGAAGCCGGAACCCAAGCCGGAGCCGAAGCCCGAGCCCAAGCCCGAGCCGAAGCCCGAGCCGAAGCCGGAACCCAAGCCGGAGCCGAAGCCCGAGCCGAAGCCGGAACCCAAGCCCGAGCCGAAGCCCGAGCCGAAGCCGGAACCCAAGCCCGAGCCCAAGCCCGACTGCTGGGACCTGGACCTCGGTTCGTGGGTGGACCAGTGGCTCGGCGGGGCGGTCTGCGTCCCCGAGGAGAACTGGAAGGACGAGGAAGACCTCGACTGGAAGGACGAGGTCGAGCTCGACTTCGACTGGAAGGACAGCCTGAAGGAGGTCTGGCCCTTCTGACGCCCCTCACGGCGCCGGTGGCGGAGCTCATCCGCCACCGCCGCCGCGGCGGAGCAGCCGTCCCACCCAGGCCCGTTCCCGGGCCTGCCGGGCCGCCCAGCGCCGGGCGTCGGCCGCGCCCGCGCACAGCCAGAGGAGCGGCGCCGTACCGCGCCCGGTGAGGAGCAGCCGGCGGTTGCGGACCGGCTCGGGACGCCAGTGCTGCTTGTACGACTCGCTGCCGCGCAGCATGCTCAGCGTGGCCCGCCCGCCCGCACTGGTCTCACGGGCCCCGTGCCGCAGCAGCATCGTCGCGACGTCGACCTTGCGGGCGCGCAGCGCCGGGTCCGCGCCGTACAGATAGCCGCCCGCGAGCCGGGGGGACATCAGGGTCAGGTCGGCGGCGACCACGTCCCCGGCGAGCCGGAACTCGGTGACCATCGCGTCGCCCCGCTCGACCATGGGCCGCACGGCCCGGGTGAGGTGCTGGGCGAACCGCTCGCTGGTGTGCTCGGCGGTCACGCCCCGGCCCTGCCACTGGAGCTGATGGAGCCTCAGGAGCCGGTCGAGGGCGGCCGGGACCTCCTCGCCGGGCACCACGCGCGCGTCGATGCCGAGCGCGTCGAGCTTCCGGAGCTTGGCGCGGACCCGCTGGGCCTTCCCGGAGGGGATCCGTTCGAGGAGGCCCTCCATGGGGACGGCGGGCAGCTCCAGGCAGAGCGAGTCGGGCAGCCGGCGGCGCGGGCCGCGCCAGTGCGCGAAGACGCGTTCGCTGGCCGCTCCGGGCCGGACCTCCCGCAGGTCGAGGATGGCGCCCCGGGCGGCCCGCGCGAGGGCCCCCGCGAGGGCGGGCGCCGCCTCGGGGCAGTCGTCGTCGAGGAGGACGTCCGTGAAGTCGGTGATGGTGCCGCCGAGCTGGGTGAGGACGGGCAGCGGCCCGCGGGCGCGCATCAGGGGCGCGGCGGCGACGAGTGCGCCGTCCCCGCGCCGTACGAGCACCACCCGCAGCGCACCGGGCCTGCCGTACGAGAGCCACCAGGAGTGCAGCCAGGAGTGGGACTGGAAGGGGGTGGCGGAGGAGCAGCGCCCGTACAGCGCCGTCCACTCGGCCGAAAGCCGCCCGAACTCCTCCTCGTCACGGCAGATCTCGGTCCTCAGCGCTCTCCGGTCGAGCAGGCTTCTCGGGCTCACACCGCCTCCGCCGGGTGCGCGGCGACCGCGGGGGCGGGCACCGCGGCGGACGCGGAGGGCGAGGCCGCGGCGGACTGCCGGGAGTGCCGGGCCCCGTCGCGCGTGGCGGCGCGCTTCGGGCGGACCAGGAGGACCAGGCCGCCGAGGAGGCCGCCCGCGCAGCCGCCGACGAGCGCGGAGAGCGGCGCGGACGGGGAGACGGGGGCGACGGGCTTGGTGGCGCGGGAGAACTGGACGACCTTCACCCCGGTGTTCCCGGCGACGTGCGTGCTGTTCAGGACGAGCGCGCGGGCCACCCCGTCGGCCATCGAGACCGCCTGGGCGGGCTTGGCGGACCGCGCGGTGATCGAGATCATCGGCGCGTCAGGGGAGGTCGCGGCCTGCACGTTCTTCCGCAGGGTGTCGGCGGTGACCCCGGCCCACACCTGGGCGTCGCCGGTCACCGCGATGTCGGTGGCGACCCGCCCGTACGCCTGCGCGAAGCCCAGCACCGCCGCCGGGTCGGACTTCTCTGCCGGTACGACGATGACGTAGCTGGTCGCCGCGTACTCCGGGGTCTTCAGGGCGCCGTAGCCGCCGCCGAGGACCGCGCCGGCGAGGACGGCCGCCGGGAGGACCGCCCAGCGGCCGGGGGAGCGCAGACCGGCGGGCAGGAACGCGCGGGGTGGGGTGGTGTTCATGGTCGGGCTCTCTCACTTCGAGGGGGTGCCGTGGACGGCCTGGTCGTAGAGGGACATCAACTGCCGTGCGCTGTGCGCGATGTCGTAGCGGCGGGCGGCCTCCGGCTGCGGGAGCCGGGCGAGCCGGGCGTCCCTGATGCCGCGCAGCGCCGAGATCAGCTCGGGTACGGACTCGCCGATCCGGCGCGCCCCCGGTGCCGCGTCCGGGGGCAGGTCGTCGATCGCCGGGCAGGCCACGTACAGCACCGGGAGGCCCGCGGCGAGCGCCTCGACGACCGCGAGCCCGAAGGTCTCGTCGGGGGAGGTGGACACGAACACGTCCATCGCGGAGAGGAGTTCGGGCAGCGTCGGCCCGAGCGGGGCGACGGCCGGCGGGTCCTCGCAGGCCCCGGCGAGCAGGATCCGGCCGGCGGCCCCGCACTCCCGGGCGATCCGCAGCAGCTCCTCCCGGTGCTCGCCCTCGCCGACGAGGAGCAGCCGGGCCTCCGGCACCGACGCCACCGCCCGGACGAGCCGGTCGAACCGCTTCCCGGGCGTGAGCCGACCGACACCGCCGACGACGTACGCGTCCGCGGGGATGCCGAGGACGCCCCGGGTGAGGCGCCGGGCGCGCGCGTCGAAGGCGAACCGGCCGGTCTCGATGCCGTTCGGCACCACCCGGATGCGGTCCGGGGACACCCCCCAGTCGGCGAGCCGGCGGGCGACGCTGGGCGACACGGCGACCGTGGACGTGCCGAGCCGCTCGGAGGCCAGATAGAGGGCGCGGGTGCCCGCCGACAGCGGCCTGCCCTCGATCTGCGTCTCGCCGAGGGAGTGCTCGGTGGCGATGACCCGGCGCACCCCGGCGAGCCGGGCCGCCGTCCTGCCGTACACGCACGCCCGGTAGAGGTGCGTGTGGACGAGGTCGTAGCGGCCCTGCCGGACGATCCGGGCGAGCCGCGGCAGCGCCCCCAGGTCCCGGTTCCCGGTCATCCCGAGGTGGGTGACGGGCGTCCCGTCGGCCTGGATGCCCGTGGCGACCGCGCCCGGGTTGGTGAGCGTGACCACCTCGCTGCGGGTCGGGAGGTGGCGGAGCAGGAGCCGCAGCTGCTGCTCGGCGCCTCCGATGCCGAGGCCGGTGATGACGTGCAGGACCTTCACGGCGCACCGACCGCGGCCGGGCCGTGCGGGGCGGGGAGCAGGTCGCCGGGGTGACGGCGGCGCAGCGGGTGCAGGACGCGCTTGGCGGTGAGCCGCCAGGGGGTGTCGTTCTCCCCGATGTGGACGCGGGGCAGGGCGTACGTGCCGGTGTGCGGGCCCGGGTCGATCGCGCTGGCGTAGCGGTAGCCGGCCTTGCGCACGGCGTGGATCGCGCGCGGGTCGACCTGCCCGTACGGGTAGCAGAAGCCGTCCACCGTACGGCCGGTGATCTCCTCCAGGAGCTCACGGCTCTGCCGGGTCTCGGCGGCGAGCGTCGCGTCGTCGGCCTCGGTGAGCGGGACGTGCCGCAGGCCGTGCGAGCCGATCTCCATGCCGGCCTCGGCGATCCGCCGGATGCCGTGCTCGTCGAGCAGCGGTTTGCGCGGCCCGCCGGTGTCCCAGCCGTTCTCGCCGCCGAGGCGGCCCGGCAGGACGTACACCGTGGCCGTGAAGCCGTGCCGGCGCAGCAGCGGCAGCGCCGAGTCGAGGAAGTCCGCGTACCCGTCGTCGAAGGTCAGGCCCACGAGCCCCTTCGCGCGCCCCTCGGCGGTGGCGGCGAGCAGCTCCCGCACCGAGACCCCGCGCAGCCCCCGGTCGCCGAGCCAGTGCAACTGCCGGGCGAAGCGCACGGGGGAGACGGTCACGCGGTACGGATCGTCAACGGTGTCCGTGATCGAGTGGTACATCGCCACCCACAGGGGCGGCTTCCACAGGGGCGGCTTCGGCAGCAGACGGCGCAGCGCGGTGGCGGCGGGCATGGGGTGTCCTCCGGAAGGCGGAGCGGGGCAGGGGCGGGATCTCGGGCGCTTTGGCGGCGCAGGCGATGAAGAGCAGGAAGACGCCGACGACGACCAGGCCCGCGACGGCGACGGCGAGGACGGCGGAGTCGACGGCCAGCTGGCAGAGCCAGCCGGCGCCGGTGGCCCAGGCGCTCGCGGTGGCGAGCCGGAGGAGCCCCTCGCCGAGGTGGCCGACCCGGACCGGGACGGCCTGGCGGTGCGCGCCCCGCAGCAGCAGGACGGCGCTGAGGGTGATGCCGAGGGCGTTGGCGGCGGCGATGCCGACCGCGCCCCAGTAGTGGGCGCCGGGGACGCCGGCGGCGGCGGTCGTGACGAGCCCCGCGGCCATGGCGGCGGCGGGGTACCAGAGCGGGCGGGCGGCGGAGAAGTAGCAGCGGACGAGGGCGCCGACCATCGTCTGGCCCAGCAGGCCGAGCGCGTACACCCGCATGACGGCGGCGGTGGCGGTGGTGTCGTCGCCCGTGAACTCGCCTCGCTCGAAGAGCAGTTCGATGATCCGGGGGGCGGCGGCGATCACCGTCGAGGAGCCGACGAGCACGACGACGGCGGCGAGCAGCAGGTCCCGCTCGACCCGGCGGCGGGCCGCCTCCGGGTCGCCCGCCGCGAGAGCGCGGGCGACGACCGGGAAGCTGACCGTGCACAGCATCAGGGAGAGGATCATCGGCATCTGCGCGACCTTCTGCGCGTAGTTCAGATGCGAGATGGCGCCGGCGGGCAGCGGTGAGGCGAGGAACCGTTCGATCAGCGTCTGGGACTGGCGGCACAGCGAGAACGCGACGACGGGCGCGATGAGTCCGAGGACCAGGATGCGCCCCTCGCCGGAGCCGGCGGGCACGGCCGGCGCCGTCTGCCGCGGTGTCCGCAGCTCCCGCACCAGCGTGGGGGCCTGGACGAGGACCATGAGGATCCCGCCGACGGCGACCCCCGCGGCGGCGGAGCGCACGCCCCACGGCTCGCGAAGGACCAGGATCGTGCCGATGATCCCCACGTTGTACGCGACGTAGATCGCCGCCGGTGGCAGGAACCGGCCGTGCGCGCGCAGGGCCGCCGAGCAGTACCCCACCAGCGCGAAGGACAGCACGCAGGTCCCGGTGAGCCGGGTGCAGTCGACGGCGAGCGCCGGGTCGGGAAGCCCCGGGGCGAGCGCGGCGACCAGCAGCGGCGCCGCGACGATCAGGAGGACGGCGGCGACGCCGAGGGCGAGGACGATCCGGGGCAGCGTCCCGCGCACCAGGACGCGCACCGGGTCCTCGGACAGTCCGGTCGAACGGCGGGCGAGGGCGCGGGAGAAGGCGGGCACCAGGATCAGCGCCATCGCGTCCTCGATGAGCAGCGTCGAGGCGAACTCGGGCACCGTCCACGCCACCAGGAACGCGTCGGTCCCGGCGCCGGCACCGAAGTACCCGGCCATGATCTGGTCCCGCACGAGCCCGAGCAGCGACCCGGCCGCGGTGAGCCCGGCCGTCACGGCCGCCGCCTTCGCGAGGAACCCGCCGCCGCCCCCTTGCGCCCCGGCGCGGGCCGCCCGCACGCGCGCGTGCGCCCGGCGCCCTGGGGACGGGACGGGGGGAGCCTGCGGCGCGGACCCCGCCGGACGCCCGGCGGGCCGTCGCGCCACCCACCGGGCCCCGGCGATGAGCCCGACGGCAGCTGAGGCCCGGGCGGGCGATCCGGCACCGGCCCCAGGGGCGTCGGACGCCCGGCCGGCCCCGACGGCAGCGGTGACCCGGCCGGAGCCGGGCGCCCCCGCGCTCGCCCCGGCGGTGGCCCGGGCGGTGCGGACGGCCGTGGTCCCCGCTGCCGCCGCCGAACCGTCCCCCGGCAGCACGACGGCCCCCGGGGGCCACGGGGAGTCCGTGGGGCCCGGAGGCGTGGTGGGCCAGGGGTCCGTCAGCGGGGTGCCGCAGGGCGGCCGGGGCGAGGGGGGCGGCCCGTCGGCCCACGGCGTGTCCGTGGGCTCCGGTTCCCCGGCCCACGGGTCACGCACGCCTCACCTCCGCCAGCGACCACCAGGCCGCCAGACCGAACACGACGGACATGAGGACCGTCGAGGGCCCGCCGATGTCCGCGTAGAAGAAGTCGATGAGCTGCCAGGCGAGCAGGCCCGTCGCGACGAGCGCGCAGTCCGCGCCGAGCCGCTGCCGGCGCAGCGCTCCGACGAGCAGCGCCACCCAGCTGCCCGCCAGGGCGAGCAGTCCCACCAGGCCCTGCTCGCTGAGCACGAGGAGGTACATGTTGTGCGGGGACAGCAGCGGCTGGCGTGCGAAGGCCGCCCCGGCTCCGGCGGTGTCGCTGCCGGAGGAGAGCGCGAGGGAGGCGTTCGAGTCGCGGTACTGGGGGAAGCCCTTGAGGCCCACGCCCGTGACCGGCTCCGCCCGCCACATCCGTCCCGCGGCCGCCCACATCGTGTACCGGTCCGTGACCGACTGGTCCGGCGCGGCCGTCACCTGCGTGATGCTGGCGACCCGCTCCTTCACCATCTCCGAACCGATCCCGAGGCCGCCGACGAGGACCACCCCGAGCGCGGCCGCCACGAGCGCCACCCGGGCCGCCCGCCGGACCCCGGCGAGCAGCAGCTGGATCGCGCAGGCGAGGACGGTCGCGATCCACGCGCCCCGGCTGAACGACAGCACCAGCGGCAGGAAGAGCAGCCCCGCGCAGACCGTCGCGGCCGTGCGGACGCGCCCGGGACCGCTGCCGAGCGCGATCCCGACGGCGACGACGAGCCCGTACGCCACGACCGTCGCCATGCCCATCACGTCGGTGGCCCCGAAGGTGCCGACGGCCCGGACGTCCTCGCCCTGGTACGAGGCGCCCGTGCCGGTCAGGTACTGGCCGACGCCGACCGCGCCCTGGAGCAGCGCGAACGCGACCAGACCCCAGGCGACCACGGCGAAGTCCCGCCGGTCGCGGATCATCAGGAGCACGGCCGCCGGTACGAGCACGAAGACCTGTACGTAACGGGCGACGCCCGGCAGGCTCGCCGCCGGGTCGTGCGAGGTGATCGCCGCCAGACAGATCCCGAGCACCGGCAGGCCGAGGACGACGGCCGCCGCCCGGGTCAGCGGCCGGGTCCCGCCGCGCAGCACCCGCACCAGACAGATCAGGACCAGGAGCCCGGAGGCCGCGTCCGCGACCGTACCCGTGCCGCCGGTGCCGCCCTGCGCGCCGCCGCCGCCCGGGACGAGCAACAGCACGATCACGGCGAGGACCGGGGACAGCGCCCCGGCCCGGCGGGCCCAGTCCCGCGCGTCCGCCGTCTCCCGTGCCGCCGGCACCGTCGTCACGGCCGTGGCCATCCTCAGCTCCCCGTGGGTCGGACGAGCCCGGCCGCCGTGCGCAGCAGGATGCAGACGTCCTGCCAGAGCGACCAGTGGTCGATGTAGTGGTTGTCGAAGCGGCAGCGGTCCTCGATCGAGGTGTCGCCGCGCAGCCCGTGCACCTGCGCCAGGCCCGTGAGGCCCACCGGCATCCGGTGGCGGGCCGCGTACCCTGTGTGGATCTTGCTGAACTGGGCCACGAAGTAAGGGCGTTCGGGCCGGGGCCCGACCAGGCTCATGTCCCCGCGCAGCACGTTCCACAGCTGCGGGAGCTCGTCCAGCGAGGACTTCCGCAGGAAGCTGCCGGCCGCGCTCATCCGCCGGTCGCCCGCCACGTTCCAGCGGGTCGCCGCCTCGGTGTCGTCGGAGGGGCGCAGCGTACGGAACTTGAGCAGCGTGAAGTGGCGCCCGTGCTGGCCCACCCGCTCCTGCCGGAAGAGCACCCCGGGACCGTCCGAGAGCCGCACCGCCAGCGCGCAGAGCAGCAGCACCGGCAGCGCGAGCGCCAGCGCGGGCGCGGCGAGCGCGATGTCGAGGGCCCGCTTCGCGGCCCGGCCGCGCCGCTCGCCCAGCGGGACGACCCGCTGCCAGGCGTACCCCCACATGTGCGCGCCCATCGGCCCGTCCTGCTGCCGGCCGCCGACCCGCCAGGTGGCGCAGCCGTACTGCTGGAAGAGCGACACCAGACCCGGGTCGTCGTCGAGGAACACCGCGTCGCGCACGGCGTTCTGGATGACGGCCCGGTGGATCTCCTCGGTCGTGGTGAGCACCGGAAGCCCGGGCTCCCCGGCACTCCGGGCACCGCCCTGCTCCGGCACGCCCACGATGCCGACCGGCCGCATCCCGTACTCGGGGTGCTGGGCGGCCGCCGCGGCGAACCGGCGGGCCGCTCCCGTCCCGCCGATGACGAGCGCGGACCGGGGCCGCTCCCGGGCGATCCGCCGCCGCCGCGCGAGCAGCACCCCGCGGACCAGACACACCAGGGAGACATGGAGGGCGTACGCGGCGCAGAGCCGCAGCGGCCCGATCGCCAGGGCGGGGGAGTACGCGGCGACCGCGGCCGCCGCCAGGCACCAGGCGAACCCGGCGCGGGAGCCGAGCGCCGGCAGTTCGTCGAGGACCCGGGTGTGCGCGGCCGGCCGGTAGAGCCCCGCGTGCCCGTCGAGGACGAGGACGACCGCCAGCACCGGCAGCACGAGCCGGACGTCCTGGTGCGCCGCGCTCAGCACCGACGCGGCACCGAGCACGGCCAGGGCGTCGACCGCCACGAGCGCCGCCACACCGGAGCGTTGCCGCGCGCGGCGGTGGCGCGGCAGCGCGAGCCGGCCGGGCGCCCCGCGGCGCGGCGCGAGGGAGGCGAGGCCGAAGGCCTGTCCCGCCGTGGGCCAGGGGCCGGGCGAGGAGGGAACGCTGGTACTTTCCGTGGTCACTGCGCAATCGGCTCTCTGTGCTCGGCCCCCCGCACCCCGGCCAGCTCGCGGTAGACGTCCGCGACCGCCGCGCCCGTGCGCCGGACATCGAATCTGCTGAGGACGTGCTCATGGGCCTCGCGGCCCAGGCGGTGCCGCAGCTCCGGCCTGCCGAGGAGGCGGCCCAGAGCGGCGGCGAGCGCGGCCGGGTCCTCGGGCGGGACCAGGCACAGGGGTTCATGGGCGGGCGGCAGGCTCTCGCGCGCCCCGTCCACGTCGCTGACGACGACGGGCCGGCCGGCGGCCATGGCCTCCAGGGGCGCGAGCGCCATGCCCTCCCAGCGGGACGGCAGGACGACGAGATCCGCGGCCCGGTACCAGGGCACGGTGTCCTCGACGGCTCCGGTGAAGCGCACCGAAGGACCCGCGAGGGCCCGCAGCGCCTCCTCGTCCGGGCCGTCGCCGACCAGGACGAGCCGGGCCGCGGGCACCTCCGCGAGGACGGCGGGCCAGGCGGCGAGCAGGACGTCCTGCCCCTTCTGGCGGCAGAGCCTGCCCACGCAGACGACGGTGGGCGCCGGGTTGCCGGGCGGACCCTCGGTCGCGAACCGGACGGTGTCCACACCGTTGTGGACGACGGACCAGTCCGCCGTGACCCCGGCCTCCTCGCCGGTACGGCGCTCGGCCTCGCTCACGCAGAGGATCCGGTCCGCCCAGCGGGCGCCGAACCGCTCCCAGCGCCGGGCGAGCGCGGCGGTCCTGCCCTGGACCGCCTCGAAGGACCAGGCGTGCGGCTGATAGACCGTCGGAATCCTTCCGCGCACGGCGAGTCGGGCGCAGAGCCCGGCCTTGGCGCTGTGCGCGTGGACGAGCCCGGGCCGGACCGCGCGGATCACCCGCGCGAGCTCCCGCGTCTCACGGAGGACGGCGGGACCGGGATCGCGGCCGGCCCGCCAGTCATGGGTCTCGGCGCCCTCGGCGCGGACGGCGGCGGAGAGCCCGGTGCCGGGCGGGCAGGCGACCGCGACCCGCAGGCCGGCGGCGCGCTGGGCGCGGACCAGGTCGACGACGACACGGGCGACCCCGCCGTCGCCGGGCTGGACCGCGTGCAGGACGGTGACGGACCCGAGGTCCGTATCGAGTGGTGACAGCACGTCAGCGCCGGACGTCCGCCTGGAGGAAGACCGCGCCGAGCCAGACGGTGTCCTTCCGGCTGCCGACCCGGACGTGGACCCGGTCGCCGCCCGCGCGCAGCGCTCCCCGCAGGTCGAACACGTCGGAGTCGTACCCGAGGGTGTTCGTACGATCGGGTCGGCGTACGGTACGGCCGGCGCCGAATTCCGTGATGCTGGAGTTCAGTACGTCGTCCGCGGAATTGGCGGAATCGGAGAGGCGGGTGCTCTTCGACCGGCTCGTTTCCACCGTCAGGTAATCCCCGGAAGTGCCGCGGTCGCCGTCATAGGCGATCAACCCGAGACGCCCGGACACACCCTTCGGAAAACGGTTTCCCCCGATCGGCACGCGCAGCTCACCGGCGCGTGGACCGACCGTTTCGAAACCGTCCCAGACACTGATCCTGCGCAGCGGTTCCGAGGCCTTCTCGTACGCGGCGACGAGCGTCCAGCCGCCCCAGCCGCCCACCTTGGAACGGCCCATGGCCACATTGACCTGGGCGACGGTCCACTGCCCCGGGTGCGAGCGGCGGACCAGATCGGTGACGTCGGCGGAGGCCTGGAAGGCGTCGGCGCCGTCGGCCGTCCGGTGGCCGATCAGGGAGTCGGCGAACAGCGCCTTGTACTGCCCGCCCGGCTCGGCGATGAGCACGCGGCCGTTGTCCTTGGGCGGCTTCTGCTCGCCCACCCGCAGGTTCCCGCCCCAGTACAGACGGGCCCAGGTCACCCGGGCGCCCGCGGGCACCGCGAGCTCGGCGCGGCTGGAGTTGTACGTGTTCGGGTCGCTGTCCACGTCGACGTACCTGATGGTGGCGCCGTCGTTGACCCTCTCCGTGCCCTTCGCGCCCCTCGCGGAGGTGTTGGCGGCGCGCACGATCCCCCCGTGCTGCACGGCCTGGTGGCGCGCGGCGAAGGGAACGCGACTCGCCTCCCGGGGCTGGGGCGCCGCTGCGGAGGCGCCGGGCAGCGCGGCGGACAGGGCCGCACACGTCACGGTGCACAACACGCTGCGACGCACAGCGAGAAGCGCTGAATTCCGCATACAGGTTCTCCGCTTTGATGAGAGAAGGGAGGGAAGACCCGAGTAGGCCGGGGGAGAAGAAGGTGTCGTCCGCACGAAATGGGTGAACGCGCGGCGGGCCCGGAAGCAACGTTCGGGAACGTTATAACCCCGATGCGGGGCGATAGTAAGCATTAGATGCCCGGAAACGCTAACTCCCGTATCCGTGCGCCCGGTTCCTCGTTGTGCGTGTTGCGCCATTCCACGCCCACTCCCTCCAATGGCCCTCCTATGGCCCAAAGATCGGTTGAACGTCACCCGTTCGGGAGAGCAACCGATGAAAGCCCGGGGCGTTGTTGAGGGAGCCGGGCCGAACAGTCCGCGCAGTCCGAGTCCGATGAATTCGATCGAGGAGCGCCTCCCCATGTCCCGTATCGCCAAGGCCGTTGTCCTGACCGCCGGTGCCGCCGCCGCCGTCGCCGGTGCCGCCGGTGTCGCCGCCGCCGACGCCGGTGCCGAGGCCGCGGCCGTGAAGTCCCCCGGTGTCATCTCCGGCAACGTCGTCCAGGTCCCGATCCACGTCCCGGTCAACGTCTGCGGCAACACCGTCAGCGTCATCGGCGCGCTGAACCCGACCTTCGGCAACGCCTGCGTCAACGCCTGATCTCGCACGCCTGATCGGTCCTTCCGAAGCCGGTGCGCCCACCCGCCGGGGTGGGCGCACCGGCTTTTTCCTTGCCGGCACCGGGTCGGTACTCGTTCGGACGCACCCTCGTGCGCCGTCCGGTGCAACGGCGTACGCCCCTCCAGGGGGCAGGCCGAGGGGGCGGATTCACTCGAACGGAGGCGTGGCGCTCAGTAGTTCCGCGGTTGCGGAGCGCTATACCCGCAGGCACGGTGAGAGAGCAGTTGTCCGACGCATAAGGAAAAGGAACACATATGCGTCCCCTGGCTACACGCCGCCTCACCGCCCTGGCGATATCCGCCGCCATCACCCTCGGCATGGCGGGACCCGCCTTCGCCGGCGAACTCCATCCGTCCCCCGCGGCCGACCGGGCCGCCCACGCACCCCTCCCCGACGCCGACAGCCTCCTGGCCCAGGCCGAGGCGCTCGGCGAGCTCGGTTCGGTGACCACGCCCGTGACCGAACTCGTCACGGCGGCGCTCAAGGCCGACTCCGGCCAGCTGTCCGCCGCCGACGCCGAGTCCCTCAAGACGAAGATCGACGCGGCGGTCGACGAGGCGAAGGCCACGCTCCCGGCCCCGCTCCCGGACACCCCGGCACCGGAAACCCCGGTGACCCCGCCCGCAGCGGACCTCCCGGCGAAACCCCCCGAGCTCCCCGTGACTCCGCCCGCGGCCGACCTCCCGGTCACGCCTCCGGCCGCGGACCTCCCGGTGAAGCCGCCGGTCGCGGACACCCCCGTGAAGCCGCCCGTCACCCTGCCCGTCGCGGCGGCCGCCCTGGCGGGCGAGGCCGGCAAGGCCGCCCCGGCGGACCTCGTCGACGACGCGCTCGCGAGCATCCAGAAGGCCGTCGCCGGTCTGCTCGCCGCCGTCACCTCCGGCGATGCCGGCGGAGTCGTACCGCAGGTCACCTCGACCCTGACCTCGGTGGTCAACCTCGTCGTCGCCACCGTGCTCGGCAGCGGGCTGCCCGCACCGGACCTGCCCGGTCTGCCCAAGCTCCCGGCGCTCCCGGTCGCCGAGCTGCCCGCCGACTCTCCGGTCGCCGCGCCGGAGCTGCCGGTCAAGCCCGCGCTGTCCGACCGTTAGCACCCCCCACCCCTGTGCCGTCCCGGCCTCCGCCGGGGCGGCACGGGCGCGTGTGATCGGCAAATCACACCGGCCCGCATCGATCGGGTGCAGTACCGAGAAATCCTTCCTCCCGGAGTTTCCGGGGCGCTCACTCCTCGTTACAGAAGCAGAACGATGTACAGGATTCGGCCAAGAACCCTGTACAGAACGTGACTTGAAAGAACGACGGAAGGATTCACCTCATGAAGCCCACCAAGGTCGCCGCGGTCGTCGCCGGTTCGCTCATGGCCCTGGGTGCCGCCGCTCCCGCCATGGCCCAGGAGGCGCTGACCCCCACCAGCCTGAACGGTGGCCTCGACGCGATCGCCGCCAACGGGCTGAAGAGCGACATGCTGAGCAGCACCACGGACGGCTCCCCGGTCCAGACCGTCACCAAGGCCGCCGACCAGCTGAACACCGCCACCAAGGGCGCCCCGCTGCTCGGTGGCCTCCCGGTCCCCGGCGGCCTCGCGGGCTGACGCCACCTCAGTAGCACCTCTGCCACGGGCACTTACGGCGGCCTGCGCGACCGCTGTTCCTCACGGTCGGCTGATCGAATGATTTTCTGATCAGCTGCCGTGTGGCCCCGGCCGTACGCCGGGCGCCGACCCATACCCTCTGGCCGATCCCTCGTGAACTTCGGTGTGGATCAGGCCGGTCGGAGCGAGGGGGGATCCTCGCCGGTCTCTCCCTTGTCTCCAGAGGAAGAGCGGTATGCGGTCCATCATCAGCAGGAAAGTACTCACCGCGGCGGCAGCGACCGGCATTCTGTCGCTGAGCGGCGGATTCGCCCTGGCCGCCAACGCCCACGCCGGTGCGGGCGACGGGCCCGGTCCGGGCTCGGGCGGCCACGTCCAGGCCCCCCTGCCGGCGGACGTCTGCGGCAAGAGCATGGAACTCGGCGGTTACGTCGCCGCAGCCGTCGGCGACCTCTGCCCCCCGGCGGAGGAACCCGGCGGCTACGGCGAGGAGCCGGGTCCCACGCACCCGCCCCACACGCCGCCGACGCACACCACCCCGCCCACGCACACGACGCCGCCGACCCACACCACGCCGCCGACGCACACGACGCCGCCGACGCACACGACGCCTCCCACCCACACCACGCCGCCGACGCACACGACGCCTCCCACGCACACGACGCCGCCGACGCACACGACGCCTCCCACCCACACGACGCCGCCGACTCACACGACGCCTCCCACCCACACGACGCCGCCGACTCACACCACCCCGCCCACGCACACCACGCCCCCCACCCACACCACCCCGCCCACCCACCCGGGTCCCGGGGACTGTGACGAGGACTCGGGTTACGGGTGTGAGGGCCCCACGAGTCCGCCGAGCTCGACTCCTCCCACGCACACCGGCCCTCCCACGCACACCACCCCGCCCACCCACCCGGGACCCGGTGACTGTGACGAGGACTCGGGTTACGGGTGCGAGTGGCCGACGGATCATCCTTCGTCGCCCGGGCACCCCGGCCACCCCGGCCACCCGCAGCTCCCCGAGACCGGCAGCGAGCCCATGCTCATGGGCGCCGCGGCCGTCAGCGCCGCACTGATCATCGGCGGCACCGTCGTCTACCTCCGCGGCGGACGCATCGCCCGCAGGCACTGACCCCCCGGCGGTCAAGTACCGCGTCAATCAGGGCCCTCGCCTTCACCGGTGAGGGCCCTGCGCGTTGCTGCACATGGGTTAGTCCCGCGACGTTTCGGCCAAGGGGCTCGTTCTCCTCACATGACTCTGCGCTCTCACGCGGGCATGGGACTCCTCATGACCGCAATCGCCTCCGCCGCCCTGGCCTCCCCCGCCTCCGCCGTCGAGGCCCCGGTGATCGTTCCGCTCCAGGGCCTCGAGCCGGTCCTGCCGATGGACGCGCCGACCGTGGCGACCGGCGTTCCCGTCCCGATGCCCGGCGCGCCCACCGGCTTCCAGAAGGGCCTCGGCGCTCTCCCGGACGTCGCCCTGCCCAGCGTCCCGCTCACCGGCACCCTCCCGGAGACCGTCGTCGACGCGCCGCTGCCCGAGCTCCTCAAGGGCAGCGAGCCCGGCCGCGCCCTGCTCAGCAGCCCGCACTCGGAGATGAAGGCGGCCACCCCGGGCGCCGTCGTCGGCAACCCGCTGGAGGCGCCCCGCGGCAACGGGCTCGCCGGGCTTCCGGACCTGGCGAAGCCCCAGGTCGGTCTCCTCACCCCGGTGCTCAGCGGAGCCCTCGACCCCCAGCTGGGTCTGGCGCAGGACGCGGGCTGACGCGCACCGCGTCCCCGGTCATTCGTACGACCGTTGACCGGGCGGGTGAAGACACGATTCTTCCCCGCCACCCCAAGGGTTTTCGGTCGTTGCAAGAGAAGGCTTGTCGCATGGCCGCGGCCCGCGGGCCGAAGACGTCCCGTCGTATCCGGCGGCGGACGCCCTTCGGGTCGCGGGCCATTCTTTCGATTTTCCTTCTTCCCTTTCGGCCCAATGCCCGTGACCCCGACCGGGGAACGGCGTTGAACGGAAGTGACGGCCGTGATTCCTGCGGTCGCTTTCCACGTCCAAGGAGTTCTTGATGTCTCGCATCGCGAAGGCTGCCGCTGTTCTCGCCGGCACGGGTGCCGTTGCCCTCAGCGGAGCCGGCCTGGCCGTCGCCGACTCGGGCGCCGAGGCCGTCGCCGCCCACTCTCCCGGTGTCGCCTCCGGCAACGTCGTCCAGGTCCCGGTCCACGTGCCGGTCAACCTCTGCGGCAACACCGTCAACGTCATCGGGCTGCTGAACCCGGCGTTCGGCAACACCTGCATCAACGCCGACGGCGACCACGGTGACGGCGGCTACGGCGGCTGATCCCCCGCTTCATACGGATGTCCCCCCGGCCGACGGCCGGGGGGACATCCGTATGTGGGGGGTCAGGCGTACCGGTAGATCCGGCTGTGGTCGAACATCGACGCCGGGGTCACGCCCCAGGGCGCCATCGGCTCGTGCCTGGCGGCGACCTTGCGGTACTGCGCGTCTCCCAGGGGCAGCGGCTCCGCCGGCAGATAGCCCGCCCCGGGGTTCCGCTGCTGCCAGCGCGACCAGACGAGGTCGACGAAGGAGTGGTGCAGCCAGAAGACCGGGTCGTTCACCGAGCCGCCGCCGAGCATCAGGCCGCCGACCCAGCGGTGCACCCGGTTGTGGAGCCGGAACCGCTCGTTGCCCCGGCCCGGCGCCCAGCCCTCCAGGGCGTTGCGGAAGCCGCTGGAGCTCGTCGAGTTCCAGGGCGCCGCGTCGTACACCCGCTCGCGCATCACCGCGTCGAGCTGGGCCGCGGTGGGGAGCGTGATCGGGTCGCGGGGGCGGCCGAAGTCCCTGGTCAGATAGCGGACGTCGGTCATCGACTGGGTGATCTGCCACCGTCCGGCGGAGTGCGCGAACGGGCCCGTCATCACCTGGAGGTCGGCCCGGCGGCCGTTGCCGCCCATGAAGTCCTCGCCCCAGATCGAGGACGCCGGGGAGTTGTCCCGGGTCCAGTCCCAGTACGGGACGGAGACCGTCGGGTCGATCCGGCGCAGGGCCGTCTCGAACTCCAGCAGGAACTTGCGGTGCCAGGGCAGGAAGCTCGGGGTCATGTGGGCGATCCGGAGCCGGCCCTCCCCGTCGGCCGTGTAGTAGTCGATGTGGGTGCGGACGAAGCGGTCGTACGCACCGGTCCGCTTGAGCTCCAGGACGGCGGCGACGAACTTGCGGCGCTCGGCGCCGGTCAGATCGCGCTGGTTCTTACGCGTGTACACCACGCGGGCTCCCTCCCGTCGGGTCGGTGGGGACGCCGTGGGCGCCCGCGAGCGGGGAGAGCCGGGCCGCGCCCAGCTCGTCCACGGCCGCGCGGGTCGCCGCCAGGGGCGTCGGACAGGACTCGTAGTGGTCGATCGGGGTGACGTAGCCGCCGTCGGCGCAGCGCATCAGATGCAGGGGACGGCCGTCGACGAGGGCGGTCGGCTCGCCGCCGGGGCCGGAGAAGCCCAGGAGGCGACGGCCCCGGTACATCTCGTCGAAGGCGTGCGGATCGCTCGTGCCCCCCGATTCCGTGCGGGCCGATTCGGGTCGGGTCGCGACACGGCCGAGGGCACCGCCGGTGAAGGCGGTGACGGCCAGGGCGAACAGGGACCGCAGTGCGACGCGGCGCGGGACGATCATCAGTGATCTCCTGGTGGTCGGCTTATGCCCTCAGGGCACAACGATGAAAACCCGGGTTCGTTGCGGTGGATATGCCAGCGGCGTGAATGTCGGCCGTTCGAGTGAATTCGGCGCGGGGAAAGGGTGGTTGGAGCACTAGCATCCGTATTCATGACCACTTCCAACGTCGTTTCCTCGGCGCGCAGCGCCTCTCCGCTGGGAACTCTCACGGTGATTCCGTGGTCCAGCGAGCCCTCCGCCGAATCGGCGGGAACACCCTTCCTGATGGCCTATTCGCTCGGTGACGGCCGGGACGGGCCGGAGGCCGGTCAGCAGGCGATGCGCGAGGCCCTGGAGTCGATGGGCCTCTCGGTCGGCGACCGGCTCTTCGATCTGGGCAAGGACGCCGGGATCAACGCCTCGCTGCTCGTCGAGGGGGGCTCGGCCGTGCTCACGCTGCCCTTCCTGAAGGTGCAGTGCCCGGTGCCGGACGAGTGGCAGACGGCCGCCCGCGAGCAGGGCAAGGTCTACTTCATCTGCTCCGTACGGCCCTGGTCCGAGGGTGTGCCGGGCGAGCCCGTCGACGAGGCGCGGCTGCGGGCCTTCGTCTCGGACGAGGAGATGCTGGCCGACAGCGCCCACGTCCTGCTGCCGGTCCGCCGCGTCCAGGGCTGACCGGGAAGGGGGCCGCGTCATGGCGACGGTGAACGTACGGGGCGGGGTGCCGGTTCAGCGGCAGGAGGAGACCGAGCGGGAGACCGGCGGGCCGGTCGGCGCGAGCCGGGGCCTCGCCTGGCTGCTGCTCGTCACCGGGGCGGCGGGCGTGCTCGCCGGCTGGGTGATCACGATCGACAAGTTCCTGCTCCTGGAGGACCCCGGCTTCCAGCCCGGGTGCAGCCTGAACCCGGTCGTGTCCTGCGGCAACATCATGAAGAGCGAGCAGGCGTCGGTGTTCGGCTTCCCGAACCCGATGCTCGGGCTCGTCACGTACGCCGTCGTCGTCGCCGTCGGTGCCGGGCTCCTCGCCGGGGCCCGGTACCGGGGCTGGTTCTGGCTCGGCCTCAACGCCGGGATGCTCTTCGGGGTGGGCTTCTGCACCTGGCTGATGTACCAGTCGCTGTACGAGATCAACTCGCTCTGCCTGTGGTGCTGTCTGGCCTGGGTCGCGACCATCGTCATGTTCTGGTACGTGACCGCGCACAACGTCCGGGAGCGGCTGCTGCCCGCCCCGGCGGGGGTGCGGACCTTCCTCGGCGAGTTCACGTTCGCCCTGCCCGTCCTGCACATCGGGATCATCGGGATGCTGATCCTGACCCGCTGGTGGGACTTCTGGACGAGCTGACGTGCGTCGTCCCCCCTCCTGGTTCACCTGGCCGCGAGCCGCACTGACCGTGCTGCTCGCGGCCGTCGTCGTCCTCCTGCTCGTGCTGCTGCCCGGCAGGCTCGGGACGCGGACGGCGCCCGAGGCGGCGCCGGAGCCGCTGACGGGCGTCCCGTCGGGGTTCTTCACCGGCTCCGACGAGGCCGGGGTTCGCCGCATCGCCCAGGCCCAGGAGTGGCTCGGCGGGGACTCCCTGACGGTGGGTCACACCTATCTGCCGGGCGACCGCTGGTCCAACATCGAGGGGCATCCGGCGCTCTTCGGGCCCTGGGCCGGCTGGAAGGCCGAGCGGCCGGGCCGCCTCTTCGTGCTGAACGTGCCGCTGCTCGACCGCAACGAGGCCGGGCTGCCCGACACGGAGGTGCGGGCGGGGCTGCGGCGGGGTGCCGGCGGTGCGTACGACGGGCACTTCCGGACGCTGGGGGAGGGGCTGGTCGCGCACGGGCTCGGCGACGCGGTCCTGGTGCTCGGCTGGGAGATGAACGGCACCACGTACAGCCATCGCTGCGGCCCGGACCCGACGGCCTGGAAGGCGTACTGGCGGCGGGTGGTGGGGGTGCTGCGGGAGGTGCCGGGGCAGCGGTTCCGCTTCGACTTCACGCCGAGCCGGGGCCTCGACGCCATCCCGTGGCCGCACTGCTACCCGGGCGACGACGTCGTCGACATCATCGGGATGGACGCCTACGACCAGCCGGCCGGGCTCTCCTTCGAGGAGCAGGTCGACGAGGAGTACGGGCTCGCGCACCATGTGCGGTTCGCGGCGGCGCACGGGAAGCCCGTCTCGTACCCGGAGTGGGGGCTCTTCAGGAACGGGGACAACCCGGCGTACGTACGGGGGATGCTGGAGTGGTTCGCTGCGCACCGGCCCGTCTACCAGACCGTCACCGACTACTGCCCGCACGGAGTGTGGGAGTGCGCCGACAATCCGGAGTCGGCGCGGATCGTCAGGGGTGCGCTGGGGGCGCCGTCAGGCCGGTCCTGAGGGTGTCGACCGTGCGGTGCAGGAGGGGGAGCAGGTCGCCGGCCGTGCCCTGCTCGGCCCAGTACAGGGTCGCCTCGCGGAGTGCGCCGAGGACCGCCGCCGTGAAGATCCGCACCTCCAGGTCGTCCGGGTCCCGGCCGGTGCGGTCGGCGACCGCGTGGGCGAGGCGGCGGCCGGTCACCGCGGTGGTCTCGGTGAAGCGGGCGCGTACGGACGGGATCTCCACCATGAGCCGGGCGCGCAGCCGGGTCTCGGCGGGCTCCTCGCCGAGGGCGGTGCCGACCGCTTCGAGGACGACGGCGCGGAGTGATTCGAGCGGCTCCTCGCCGGCGGGGCGGGCGCGCAGCCGGGCTTCGAGGAGCTCGTCGTTCTCGTCGGTGAGGACGATGTCCTCCCGGACGGGGAAGTAGCGGACGACCGTGGAGGGGGAGACGTCGGCCTCGGCCGCGATCCGGTCCGTCGTGGCGGCGTCCCAGCCCTCCTCGGCGGCGAGCCGGTAGGTGGCCTTCCGGATCGCCGCGCGCGTCTTCGCCTTCTTGCGTTCGCGGAGGCCGGGGCGGTCGTTCATGACCTTCATTGTCCCAGCCCGTGCGGGCCGGTCGGGCCGGTCAGGCGTGCTGGTAGGCGACGAGCGAGATGCCGACGTAGTGGACGATGAAGGCCGCGAGGGTCAGCGAGTGGAAGACCTCGTGGAAGCCGAACCAGCGCGGGGAGGGGTTCGGGCGCTTGATGCCGTAGATGACGCCGCCCGCGCTGTAGAGCAGTCCGCCGACGATCACGAGGACGAGGACGGCGATGCCGCCGGCGCGCATGAAGTCGGGCAGGAAGAAGACTGCGGCCCAGCCCATCGCGATGTAGCAGGGCGTGTACAGCCAGCGAGGGGCGCCGACCCAGAAGACGCGGAAGGCGATGCCGGCGGCGGCCGCGGCCCAGACCGCCCACATGAGCGGCTTCGCCGTGGAGTCGGGGAGGAGCAGCAGGGTGAGCGGGGTGTAGGTGCCCGCGATGATCAGGAAGATGTTGGCGTGGTCGAGGCGCCGGAGGATGGCCTCGCCGCGCGGGCCCCAGTTGCCGCGGTGGTAGAGCGCGCTGATGCCGAAGAGCAGGCAGGCGGTGAGGACGTAGATCCCGCAGGCGATGCGCGCGCGGGGCGAGTCCGAGAGGGCGACGAGCGTGAGGCCCGCGACGATCACGGCGGGGAACATGCCCGCGTGCAGCCAGCCCCTGAGCCGGGGCTTCGTCGGGAGCGACGCGGTGCGCTCGATCGTGGTCACTTCCGGCGTGGCTGCAGTCATGAGACGGAATCCTAGCTACGGCTCCGTAGGTACCGGATATGAGTGGCGATGCTCACGTGTGCACCCCCCTGGACATATGGGCGAATCCGTCGGATGATCAAATGAGTGCGGTCGGCACCGGATGAGCAGCTACGACGCATCCGGGTCGCAGCCCCCACGGGGCATACAGCGGAATACACCCCTCAACAAGGAGCAATCGTGGCGCGCGACAACGCGGCTCCCCTTCCCACCCAGCACCAGGAGCTCGTCTCCTGGGTGAACGAGATCGCCGAGATCACCCAGCCCGACAACATCGTCTGGTGCGACGGTTCCGAGGCCGAGTACGAGCGCCTGTGCGAGGAGCTCGTCGCCAAGGGGACCTTCAAGAAGCTCGACCCGGTCAAGCGCCCGAACTCGTACTACGCCGCCTCCGACCCGTCCGACGTCGCGCGCGTCGAGGACCGGACCTTCATCTGCTCCGAGAAGGAGGAGGACGCGGGCCCGACCAACCACTGGAAGGCCCCGGCGGAGATGAAGGACATCTTCGCGGGCGAGAAGGGCATCTTCCGCGGCTCCATGCGCGGCCGCACCATGTACGTCGTGCCCTTCTGCATGGGCCCGGTCGGCTCCCCGCTCTCCGCCATCGGCGTCGAGATCACCGACTCCGCCTACGTCGCCGTCTCCATGCGCACCATGACCCGCATGGGACAGGCCGTCCTCGACGAGCTCGGCACCGACGGCTTCTTCGTCAAGGCCGTCCACACCCTCGGCGCACCGCTCGCCGAGGGCGAGGCCGACGTGCCGTGGCCCTGCAACACCACCAAGTACATCTCGCACTTCCCGGAGACCCGCGAGATCTGGTCGTACGGCTCGGGCTACGGCGGCAACGCCCTGCTCGGCAAGAAGTGCTACGCGCTCCGCATCGCCTCCGTCATGGCGCGTGACGAGGGCTGGCTCGCCGAGCACATGCTGATCCTCAAGCTGACCCCGCCGCAGGGCGAGGCGAAGTACGTCGCCGCCGCGTTCCCCTCGGCCTGCGGCAAGACCAACCTCGCCATGCTGGAGCCCACGATCTCCGGCTGGACCGTCGAGACCATCGGCGACGACATCGCCTGGATGCGCTTCGGCGAGGACGGCCGCCTCTACGCGATCAACCCCGAGGCCGGCTTCTTCGGCGTCGCGCCCGGCACCGGCGAGCACACCAACGCCAACGCCATGAAGACCATGTGGGGCAACTCCGTCTTCACGAACGTCGCGCTCACCGACGACGGCGACGTGTGGTGGGAGGGCATGACCGAAGAGGCGCCCAAGCACCTCATCGACTGGAAGGGCAACGACTGGACGCCGGAGTCCGAGACCCCGGCCGCCCACCCCAACGCCCGCTTCACCGTCCCGGCCGGGCAGTGCCCGATCATCGCGCCGGAGTGGGAGGACCCGAAGGGCGTGCCGATCTCGGCGATCCTCTTCGGCGGCCGCCGCGCCTCCGCCGTCCCGCTGGTCACCGAGTCCTTCAACTGGCAGCACGGTGTCTTCCTCGGCGCGAACGTCGCCTCCGAGAAGACCGCCGCCGCCGAGGGCAAGGTCGGCGAGCTGCGCCGCGACCCCTTCGCCATGCTGCCGTTCTGCGGCTACAACATGGGCGACTACATGGCCCACTGGGTCAAGGTGGGCGCCGAGGCCGACCAGGCCAAGCTGCCGAAGATCTACTACGTGAACTGGTTCCGCAAGAACGACGCCGGCAAGTTCGTCTGGCCCGGCTTCGGCGAGAACAGCCGCGTCCTCAAGTGGATCGTCGAGCGCCTCGACGGCAAGGCCGAGGGCGTCGAGACCCCGATCGGCATCCTGCCGACCGCCGAGTCCCTCGACACCGACGGCCTGGACCTGCCGGCCGAGGACCTGGAGTTTCTCCTCAAGGTCGACCGTGACGTGTGGCGCGAAGAGGCCGCCCTCGTCCCCGACCACCTCAACACCTTCGGCGACCACACGCCGAAGGAGCTGTGGGACGAGTACAACGCGCTCGTGGAGCGCCTCGGCTAGTCCCTCCCGAACTCGTGGTGGGCTGCCCCGAAACACCGCCCTGACCAGTGGGGTCACGACGGTCCATCACGACGCAACCGGCCCCCGGAGCCCCCTCAGGCTCCGGGGGCCGGCGCATGTCCGCTACAGGATGGTCTGGCCGGCCTCGACGGTGGCGACGGCCCGGCGGCAGGCGTCACGGAAGCCGAGGAAGCGGCTGTTGTTCCAGGTGGCGATCCGGCCGCTCTTGTAGTCGAAGTCCGTCGGCGCGGGGCCGAAGAGGGACCGGCGCATGTCCTCGGTGATCTCCAGCTGGGCGCCCGCACCGGTCAGCGTCCGGTTGCAGATGTTGTCCGTGGCCGCACCGGCGAAGTCCGCCAGGTTGTAACGGTCCCGCCACTCGTCGGAGAGGGCGTCGAGCGCGGGGAACCCGGCCTTGTTCAGCTCGTACACCAGCGCCTCCCGGAAGGTCTTGTCGAGACCGCCGACGACGACCAGCTTCGGGTCGGACTGCGAGGGCCAGACCATGGTGTCCGGAATGCCGAGCTTGCTGTACTGGCAGCCGTGCAGGCTCAGTGTGTTCAGGTGGCTCGCGGCCAGCGCCCTCGCGACGTGGTCGTCGCAGTTGACCGAGGTGACGTGCAGCTCGGTGTTGTTCGACGAGCGCATGCCCTCGAACATCCAGTAGTCGTGGACCGTGGGCAGCAGCGCGGGCTTGTTCGCGTCGGACGGGTCGTATCCGGCGATCGCCAGACAGAGTTCGGAGGTGCCCCGCTCGATCTGGCCGCCGTGGATGGCCAGGATCGCCGTCTTCGCGGTGTAGGTGCCCACCTTGGAGAGATAGCCGTCGAACTGTTCGTGACGCCGGGAGCGGCGGCCGAAGTCGGTGCCCTCGACGACGGGGTGTTCCGTGCTGGTGTAGAGGTCCGTGTTGCTGACGTAGAGGTCGTTCTCGCCGGTGGCGTACGCCGGTGCGGCCCCGGCGAGTTGGCCGACGAGCGGGGCGCCCGCCGTGGCGGCGGCGGCAAGCGCGGTGAGGACCGCGCGACGGGACGTGGTGCGCTCGGAGAATGTCATGCGCGGAACATAACTGATCACGGTCCGCGCTCCTCCAGATACCGGGTGTGGATCTCCTGGCGGATCGCCTCCGCCTGCCGGAGCGCGTCGGCGATGTCGGACGTCTCCTCGTGCAGCACCGACAGCTGACGCTCCAGGTGCTGCTCCGGAGGCTCCGCGCCCGGGGTGAACCGGGACCACCACCGTGTCCGTACGAAGGTGTCGACGGCCTCAGGGATGTCCTGGCGGACGGCCCGGCCCAGGACGTGGAGGTGCTCCGGGTCGCTCACCCAGCCCGGTTCGAGCAGCGCCTCGACCAGGGTGGTGAGCCCGGTGAGCTTCTCCCGGGCCGCGGACGGCAGCTCCACCTCGGCCAGATACTCCCGCAGCGCCGCGAAGTCGGCCCGCAGGGCGTCGAGTTGCTCGCCCGTGCCCGGGAAGTGCGGGGTGTCGGGACGCTCGGGCGGGGCGATCAGCGCCCCCGCCGCGTACAGACCGCCGACGACCAGCGGCCACAGGCCGCCCGCCGCGCCGGTGAGGGTGATCCCGACACCGGCCAGACCGCAGACGCTGCCGGTCAGGTTCTTGCGGGACTCGACGTACCGGAGGAGGCGGCTACTGGTACCCACGGATCTCCTCGAAGGCGCCGTCGAGCGAACCCCGGGTGGCGTCGAAGAGCTTGCCCCCGGTCAGGCCCGCGAGGTGGTCGAGCTCGCCCCGGTCGGAGTCCCCGAACAGGATCGGGAAGACCGGTGTGCGCTGCTGCTCGGCGGGGAGCGAGCGGTAGAAGGTGTCGAAGGAGGACGCCGGATCGCCGTCGTTCTCCCCGTCCGTCATCAGGACGACCGAGGTGAAGGTGTCGGCCGGGGTCTTCCCCAGGTAGGTGTACGCCTCCTGGAGACTGGTGTAGATCGCGGTGCCGCCGGAGGCCGAGAGCTTCGAGGCGTCGTCGCGGATGGCGTCGAGCGCCGCCTTCGGCGATGCCGGGTCGACCGTGTGCGTACGGACCTCGTCCTGCTTCACCGAGGAGCCGAAGGGCATCAGGGTGACCTCCTCGCGGTCCCGGAAGTCGCCGGTCAGCTCGATGAGCGCCGACTTCAGCCGGTCGAGCCGCTCGCCGGCCATGGAGCCCGAGGTGTCGAGCACGTACACCGTGCGGGAGGGCCGGCGCAGGGTGTTGTCGTACGCGTCGAGCAGACCGTCGGCGACCGCCCGGCTGCCCGGGAACGGCAGCTCGCGGCGCGCGTCCCGGGCGAGCGCCGAGGCCGGCCGGACCCCGGCGACCACCGGGCGGCGCAGGGTCGTCTCGGTGATCCGCCGCTGGGCGTCCGGGGTGCGCAGCCAGGTGGTGAGCCGGTTCGCCGCCTCCTTCGCCTCGGGGCGGGCCGAGGTGAGCAGGGTCAGCGGGTAGTCGGCGGTCACGACACCGTCGGACGGCCGGATCACGGTCAGCTTCTCGGGCGCGGACAGCAAGACGGACTCGTAGTTCACGAGCGCGTCGACGTCGCCGCGGCGGGCGTAGGCCGTGGCGAGCCAGCCGGACGAGCCGGAGGTCAGCTTCTGGCCGGTGAAGAACTCCTTGAGCTTCGGGGTGGCCTTCGTGACGTCCTGTGCGGTGAGGGCCGACTGCGCCCCGGACAGGCCGGAGGCGACCGAGACGAGCGCGGAGAAACCCGAGTTGGAGCGCTTCGGGTCCGTCATGCCGTACGTCAGCTTCCCGTCGGCGACCGCCCGGTGCAGCTGCGACCAGGTCACCTTCGCCGGATCCCAGCCGAGCCGGGCGACGGCCGCGGGCCGTACGCCGAGCGCCACCGGGGAGGTCATGATCGGCGTCTCGTTGGTGATCTTCTTCGCGGTGTCCGGGCGGAGCCGGAGGTAGTCGTTGGAGGAGAGCCAGACCGCGTCGTACGCCTTGTCGGCCTCGCCGGACGCGATGCGCTCGGCGGCGTCCAGGGTGCCGGCGTACGTGGGGCGGACGGTGATGCCGGTCGCCTTGCCCGCCTCGTCCAGGACCGGGCCCATGTCGGCCAGCTCGGAGGAGGCGAGGACCCGGAGGGTGCCGGACTTGAACTCCGTGCTCTGCGCTTCGGGGTGGTCGTCGCCGCCGCCGGAGCAGGCGGTGGCGAGGAGGGCGAGCGCGAGGGCGGCGATTCCGGCGCGGGCGGTGAGGGCTGCTCGGGAGGCGACGGTGGGGCGGGCGGTGACGGCGGCTCGGGAGGCGACGGTGGTGCGGGCGGTGACGGCTGCTCGGGAGGCGACGGTGGTGCGGGCGGTGAGGGCTGCTCTCGTCGTGCGGACGCTCATCCGAGACCACCGCCCTCGGTCTCTCCGGTGCGGCGGCTGCGCTCCAAGTGGGCGCTGGCCTCCTGGAGTTCGGCCGTCAGTGACTCGACCGTCGCCGCCATCGACTCCGTCGCCCGCACCTTGTACGTGTCGATGGCGTCGAGCGTCCGGTAGATCTGCTGGAAGGCGGTACGGAGCGTCTCCGCGCCCACCGCCGGGTTCGCCGCCAGGGCCTGGATGTCCCCGGCCTGCCGCTCCAGCATCTCCGCGTTGCCCCGGACGATGTCCTCGGTCGTCGAGCGCAGCGCGATCACCTGCTCGGTGACCTTCCGCTGGTTGTCGAGCGCGGAGGCGAGCATCACCGCGATCCGCAGCGCCGACAGGGTCGTCGTCGCCGCCCGGTCCACGCCCTTGATCAGCTCGTCGTTGTTCCGGCGGACCACGTCCATCGCCAGATAGCCCTGGGCGCAGACGGCGAGCTGGGTCAGCAGGTCCTGGTGCTTCTGCCGGACCGGGAAGAGGACGTCGGCGCGGAGCGCGTCCGCCTGGGCCGGGTCCGGGGTGAGGGCGATGCGCTCCTCGACGGCCGCGTCGAGGGCGTCGGTGAGCACCGCGTACTCCTGGAGCTTGCCCATGGTCTCCCACAGCCGGCCCCGCTCGGTCTGCAACGCGGCGTTGTCACGGCGCAGTTCGTCCTGGCCGCTGCGGAGTGCGCCGACGATCCGGTTCAGGGTGGCCTGCGAGGAGGCGTACTTGGCGACGTGGTCGCGCAGCCTGTTCCCTCCGGGCAGCTTCGAGAGGAGGCCCTTGAAGCCCTTGGCGGGGGTGTCCCGGGGGTCCAGGTCCTCGACCGTGCGGCGGAGTTCGACCAGGGAGGAGCCGACGCGGGTCTGCGCGTCGCCGCCGCCCGCGCCTTCGCCGAGGGAGCGGATCGTGCGGTCCAGCATGCGGTTCGACTGCTGCGCCGCGGAGCGGATCTCGCCCGCGCCGAGCGATGCGATCTCGTTGATGCGGCCCGTGAACTCGGGGGAGCGCGGGTCGAGTCCGGACAGCGAGCCGACGTACTCGACGGCCCGGCGGGACATCTCCGTACGGACCGACTCGTCCAGCGGCACCAGGCCGGAGGCCTGCTCGGCACGGACGACGGGCACGGGCTCGGGCGGGGTCAGGACGAGCGGGGCGTCCTGCTCGGGCGGTGTCAGGGCCATCGTCCTTCTCGGATCGGCGGGCGTGGTCATGCGGTGTCCCCCTGGTCGCGGGCCCGCAGCGCCATCTCGTGCAGCACCTTGCTGGTGGGCACGGGCGCCTGGCGGACTCCGGTCAGCGTCTGGTTGAGGTAGGCGGTGTGGCCTTCGGTCGCGGCGGTGAACTCGCTCGCCGCGCCCTGCGGCCGGAAGCCGTGGCGGACCGCGAGCTTGCGCAACTCGGGGTCGCTGGAGAGGAGTTCACCGAGCGCGCGGCCGTTGTCGGTGAGCGGTACGAGGGTGTGGTCGCTGTTGACCGTGGTGTCCGGGTAGAGGACGACGAGGTCTCCCATGGGCCGGCCGGCGAGCAGCTGGGCGGCGACCTGCGACTCGTACACGAGGACGAGCGGGTTGCCCACGCCGCTGACGAAGTCCCGGAACGGCGCGTCCGATCCGGACTGCTGGGCGCCCTGCACCTGCACCAGCTTCCGCATCAGCGGGGCCGTGCGGGTGACGGCTGCCTTGTCCCCGGCGACCCTTCCGCCGTCGGCGACATAGCTCGCGGCGGCGAGGTAGAGGGCGCCGGAGTTGGAGGCGACCGGGTCGGTGGAGGTGATGAAGAGGGTGCCGCTCAGTTCGGCGTGCCCGGCGGAGCCCTTGAGCTGCTGCCAGGTCCGGTCGGCGCGGGCCGCCGCGAGGTAGGCGTCCATCTTCAGGGTGCCGCTCGTCCCGCGCGGGCCGATGGTCGCCAGGCCGTTGCCGGCGAGGACCTGGGCGGCGGCGCTGTGCGCGACGACGACGAGCGGCGAGTAGAAGGGGCGTACCGGCGCGGAGGCCGCCTTGTCCTTCGTCTTCCGCTGCGCCTCGGCGCGGATCTCGTCGGCCGGGCCCTTGGAGGACGGGAAGGCGAAGTCGTAGCCGTCGAGCGGCAGTTCCTCCATGTCCCAGGACCCGGAGGTCTCGGTGGTCACGGTGAAGCCCTTGGCGGCCAGGGCCTTCACGACCTGTGGATCGGCGAAGAACTCCGCCTTCTCCGATCCGATGACTCCTCGCACGGTCTTCGTTGCCGTGCCTGTGTCCTTGTCGCCGCCCGTCACGAGGACGGCGGCCACGCCGCCGAGGAGCAGGACGGCCAGGACGATTCCCAGGATGCGTCTCACGCGGGCAGCGTGCTCGCGGAAACCCACATTCCAGGGGGAGTCGGGTGTACGGCGGGTGAAGGAGCGATCCCGGTACCGAACCGGAGCGGGGGGTGCCGTATGCCCCGTCGTCGTTCGGTGCCGTGGTGGTGGGCGCCCGGCCCGCGCGGTTCGTGCCGCGCGGACCGGGGCCGTCAGGGGGCGGCGACCAGGGAGGGTTCCCCGGCCAGCGCCGCGGTGTGCGCGTCCATCCGCCCGGCGGCGAGGATCGCGGCGGCCGTGTCGGCCCGGGAGGCGGCGACGACCAGTGCGCGGCCCGCGAGGGCGTGCGCCTTGCGGTGCAGGTCCTGCGCGGACGAACCGCTCAGTCCTGCGTGCCGCGCGGGCGGTGCGCCGCGCAGCCGCGCCACCTGCCGGGCGATGAGCTCGCCGGCCTCCGTGTCGCCCAGCTCGTCGGTGACGGCGAGCAGGGCGGCGAGGTGTCCTGCGAGCTGGATGTCCAGCTCCTCCTCGCGGGAGCGGTGGGGGTACGAGTCCTGGGCGTCGTCGGCCATCCGGTGGACCGACTTGGTGCGGATCGGTTCGTACATGGGATGGCCTCCTGAGGTGCTCTGCAGGCCATCCTAGCTTAGATTCGGTCTAAAGTTGAGCTGTATCCGGAGTGATGGGAAACGCTCCGGGGCGGACGGCGGTCAGGGCTGGCTGTAGCCGTCCAGGAACCGGCCGATCCGCGTCACCGCGTCCGCCAGGTCCGCCGCCGCCGGCAGCGTGACGATCCGGAAGTGGTCCGGCTCGTGCCAGTTGAAGCCCGTCCCGTGCACGACCATGATCTTCTCGGCCCGCAGCAGGTCCAGGACCATCTGCCGGTCGTCCTTGATCTTGTAGACGTTCGGATCGAGACGCGGGAAGAGGTACAGCGCGCCCTTCGGCTTCACGCACGTCACGCCCGGGATCTGCGTCAGCAGCTCGTACGCCGTGTCCCGCTGCTCGAGGAGCCGCCCGCCCGGCAGCACCAGGTCCTCGATCGACTGCCGGCCCTGGAGGGCGGCGGCCACCGCGTGCTGCGCCGGCATGTTCGCGCACAGGCGCATGTTGGCGAGGATCGTGAGGCCCTCGATGTACGAGGACGCGTGGTGCTTCGGGCCGCACACCGCGAGCCACCCGGAGCGGAAGCCGGCCACCCGGTAGTTCTTGCTCATCCCGTTGAACGTGAGGACGAGGAGGTCGGGGGCGATCGCGGCGGTCGGGGTGTGCGTCGTGCCGTCGTAGAGGATCTTGTCGTAGATCTCGTCCGAGCAGACGACCAGGCTGTGCCGGCGGGCGATCTCCGTCAGCTGGCGGAGCATCTCGTCGTCGTAGACGGCACCCGTCGGGTTGTTCGGGTTGATGATCACGATCGCCTTGGTGCGGTCGGTGATCTTCCGCTCGATGTCCGCGAGGTCCGGCATCCAGTCCGACTGCTCGTCGCAGCGGTAGTGCACCGCCGTACCGCCCGCGAGCGAGACCGAGGCCGTCCACAGCGGATAGTCCGGAGCCGGGACGAGGACCTCGTCGCCGTCGTCGAGCAGCGCCTGCATCGACATCTGGATCAGTTCCGAGACGCCGTTGCCGAGGTAGATGTCCTCGACGGAGAGCGGGATGCCCTTCGTCTCGTAGTGGCTCATCACCGCCCGGCGGGCCGAGAGCAGCCCCTTCGCGTCGCCGTATCCGTGCGCCTCGGAGAGGTTGCGGAGCACGTCCTCCAGGATGGCGGGCGGACACTCGAAGCCGAAGGCGGCCGGGTTTCCGGTGTTCAGCTTGAGGATGCGATGACCCGCAGCCTCAAGCCGCATCGCCTCTTCGAGCACCGGACCCCGGATTTCGTAACAGACGTTGGCGAGCTTCGTGGACTGGATCACCTGCATGACGAGAGCTTACGGCGGAGGCGGGCGCGATGCGGCGTGTTTTGGGACACGTCGGACAGCGGGGCGTGGCGGAGGCGTGCTGAGGAGTCTTGTCCGGAATGTGTGTGGACTCGCACAGCAGTGACGTGCTCTCTACAATGCGCGCACATGAGCCACCAGGACAACAGCGTCTTCGTCGACGCCTCGGGTCGACGCGGCCGCACGGTGCGGTGGGCGACGGCCGGAGTCGGCGTCGCGTGCCTCGGCTTCCTCGCCGTCGTCATCGCCGGATCCTTCGGCGCCGGACCGGCGGGAGGCCCGATGCCCTGGGCGGACGACGAGAAGCCGGACGCGCCCGCGCTCATCCAGCCGGACCCGCAGCAGTCCGGCGACTCCGAGGGCACGCCGAAGCCCAGGACGACCCGGAGCGCGACGGACCAGACCGCGTCCGCGACGCCCAGCGCGCGGGCCACGACCAAGGCCCCGTCCTCCACCGCCACCACCGCCGCCCCGGCCACCTCGGCCCCCGCGCCGACGGCCACCTCCGGAACGGGCAGCACCACCGACACCGGCGACGGCCCGGGCAAGGCCGACGAGGCTCCGGGCGCCACGAAGCGACCCAAGTGACCGGCGGCGGGCACGGGGGCCACGGGTACGGCGACGGGCACGGCGAACGGTACGGCGACGGGTACGGGTACGGCGACGCGCACGGGTACGGCGAGCGGCACGACGAGGGGTACGGGTACGGCGACGGATACGCGTACCCGGTGCAGCCCGGCCCCCTCGCGCAGCCCGACCAGCCGCACCCGCCCGGTCACCCGGGCCAGAACGGTGCGGAGTACGCGTACGGCCCGGGCGACGCGTTCGCGGCCCCGGAGGCGTACACCCCGTACACCGACCCCTACACCGCGCAGCCGGCGGACGGCCGGTACGAGACGTACGACGTCCCCGACCCCGTCCCGGACCGGGCCCCGGCCCCCGTCCCTCCCGCCGCGCCCCCCAGACCCGCCCCGCCCGTCGCCCCCCGCACGCGCCACGCGATGCGGCGGGACCCCCGGGCCCACTGGGCCATGCTCTGCCTGATCCTCCTCGTCGCCGCCACCGCGCTCGTCTTCGCCGGCTACGGCCGCCACGAGATAGCCGCCACCGGCGCGCCGCAGCCGCACTGCCCGACCACCCCCGCGACCCGCGGCGAAGGCCCCGTCGTCCAGGTCGACCAGAACGGCGTCGTCCGCAGCGCCACCCCGCCCGACGGCACCGTCGCCCTCACCTACGACGGCGGGCCGAGCCCGGAGTGGACCCCGCGCCTGCTCGACG
The DNA here is from genome assembly GCF_040295385.1 of Streptomyces sp. NPDC002825. NCBI lineage: Bacteria > Bacillati > Actinomycetota > Actinomycetes > Kitasatosporales > Streptomycetaceae > Streptomyces > Streptomyces sp. NPDC002825. Next base: position 134,289 of record NZ_JBEOVH010000010.1, on the reverse strand, counting down.
TCCTCGCCGCGCACCACGCGAAGGCGACCTTCTTCCTGACCGGCGCCGAGGCCGCCGCCCACCCCGACCTCGTCCGCCGCATCGTCTCCGACGGCCACGAGCTCGGCTCGCACACGTACACCGACGTCGACCTCGCCCAGGTCTCGGACACCCGCGCCGACCTGGAGCTCTCCTTCACCCAGAACGTGCTCGGCGCGAGCACCGGCCTCGGCACCCGTCTGCTGCGGCTGCCCCACACCACCGGCCTCGCCACCTACTGCGAGGACCAGTGGGACGCCGGCCGCCGGGTCGCACAGGCCGGGTACGTCCTGGTCGCCGCAGACGGGAAGTCCGTCCTCCAGCTCACCGGCTCCCCGCGGGCCGTCGACGAGACCGAGAAGCTCCTCGCCCGACCCGGCGGCAGCACCCGCTACACCTCCGTCGGACAGGCCCTCGGCCTCACCGAGACCACCTACCACGTCTCGACGCTCGCCGAATGGAAGGGCGCCGCCTTCGTCCAGGCCCAGAGCGCGTCCCGGGGCTTCGCCGACACCATGACCTGGCTGCTCGTCGCCGCCGGCGTCATCACCGCCGTCCGGCTCGCCCTCCTGATCGGCGTCGCCCGCGTCCACGTCCGCCGCACCCGGTCCAAGCGCCGCCGCGGCGCGCCCCGGCTGCCTCCCGTCACCGAGCCCGTCTCGATCCTCGTCCCCGCCTACAACGAGGAGGCCGGGATCGAGGCGACCGTCCGCTCCCTGCTCGCCTCCACGCACCAGGCGATCCAGGTCGTCGTCATCGACGACGGCTCCTCCGACCGCACCTTCGAGATCGCCGAGTCCATCGAGGACCCGCGGGTGATGGTGGTCCGCCAGCCCAACGCGGGCAAGGCCGCCGCCCTCAACACCGGACTCGCCTGGGCCCACCACGACATCGTCGTGATGATCGACGGCGACACCGTCTTCGAGCCCGACGCCGTCCGCCGCCTGATCCAGCCGCTCGCCGACCCCCGCGTCGGCGCGGTCAGCGGCAACACCAAGGTCGGCAACCGGCAGGGCGTCCTCGGCCGGTGGCAGCACCTCGAGTACGTGATCGGCTTCAACCTCGACCGGCGCATGTACGACGTCCTGGAGTGCATGCCCACCGTCCCCGGCGCCATCGGCGCCTTCCGCCGGGGTGCGCTCGCCGGCGTCGGCGGCGTCAGCGAGGACACCCTCGCCGAGGACACCGACCTCACGATGGCGCTGTGCCGGGCCGGCTGGCGCGTCGTGTACGAGGAGTCCGCGATTGCCTGGACGGAGGCCCCGTCCACCGTCCGGCAGCTGTGGAAGCAGCGCTACCGGTGGTGCTACGGCACCCTCCAGGCCATGTGGAAGCACCGCAGGGCCGTCGTCGAGGGCGGCCAGTCCGGCAAGCTCGGCCGCCGCGGCCTCCTCTACCTGCTGCTCTTCCAGACCGTGCTGCCGCTGCTGGCCCCGCTCGTCGACGTCTTCGCCGTCTACGGACTGCTCTTCCAGGACCCCGGGCAGGCCCTCGGCGTCTGGCTCGGCTTCACCGCCGTCCAGGTGGGCACGGCCGTGTACGCGCTCCGCCTGGACCGCGAGCGGTTCGAGCCGATCTGGACCCTGCCGCTGCAGATCGTCGTCTACCGCCAGCTCATGTACCTGGTCGTCGTCCAGTCCGTCGTCACCGCACTCCTCGGCAGCCGGCTGCGCTGGCACCGCATGCAGCGCACGGGCACCGCGACCGAGACCCTGGACCGTACGGCCGCGGTGGGGCAGTCCACGGCGCGGTAGGTTGGCACGTCATGTGGGTCTTCAGTGCCTCCGGATGCCGGTGGCTGGGTGCGGGCGGGTCGCTCGCCGTCGCCGTGGGCGGATACGCGGCCGGCACCCTGCCGGTCCTCGGCGGCGGGCCGCTGTGGGAGCCGCGCGGCCCGGCGGTCGCGGTGGCCGGCGCGGTCCTGGCGACCCTCGGCCTGACCCTGCTCGTCGCCGCCTGGTGGCGCTACGGCGTCCTCCTCGCCCGCGGCCTGCGGGACGGGGTGCTCGCGACCCTCGCCTGCTGGACCGCGCCGCTGCTCCTCGCCCCGCCGCTGCACAGCGCCGACGTCTACAGCTACATCGCCCAGGGCGCGATGGTCCTCGAAGGCCACGACGTGTACGGGGCCGGGCCCTCGGTCCTCGGCCCCGGCGACCTCGGGGCCGACGCGGCGGCGAGCGTCGGCGGGAACTGGACGCACACCCCCGCCCCGTACGGACCGGCCTTCCTGCTCCTCGCCGCGGGGGTCGTCAAGCTGACCGGAGGGGCGGTCGTGCCCGCCGTCCTCGGGCTGCGGCTCGTCGCCCTCGGCGCGCTCCTCCTGATCGCCTGGGCCGTGCGCGGCCTGGGCGACCGTGACGGGGCGCTCTGGCTCGCCGCCCTCAACCCGCTGCTCCTCGTCCACGTCGTCGGCGGCATGCACAACGACGGCCTGATGATCGGCCTCATGCTCGGCGGCGTCCTGCTCGCCACGCGCGGGCGGTGGGTGCTCGGCAGCGTCCTCGTCGGCTTCGCGATGATGATCAAGTCGCCGGCGGCGGTCGCCCTGCTCTTCATCGGCATCCTCCTCGCGCGCGGCGGCGGCGTCCGCGCGCTCGCGAAGGGGCTCGTGCTGCCGGGGGCCGTCGCGGGGGCGGTGGCGGCGGGGGCGTCGGTCCTCGCCGGGACCGGGTTCGGCTGGCTGCGGACCCAGAGCGTGGCCGCGGCCATCCATACGCCGCTCTCGCTGACGAGCGACCTCGGTCTCGGGCTCGGGCTGCTCTTCGGAGGCGAGGCGGAGCCCGTGAAGGGGATCGTGCAGAAGCTGGGGCTCCTGCTCGCCCTCGCGGTCGTCGCGGCCCTCGCCCGGCGGGCGTACCGGGGCCGGCTCGACCCCGTCCTCGGACTCGGGCTCTCGCTCCTCGCGCTCGTGGCACTGTCGCCGATGGTGCAGCCGTGGTACGTGCTGTGGGGGACGGTCGTCGTCGCGGGCGTCGCCTGGCGGAGCCGGGCGGGGCAGGTGCTTGCGGTGCTGTCGGCGGTGCTCGTGTACGAGACGCAGCCGTCGGGACACACGCCGTGGTACGGGTTCGTGCTGGCGGGTGTCGTGCTGGTGGCCGGGCTCGTGTGGGTGCGGCGGGATCCGTGGCCGCCCGTCGAAGCCGGGGGCTTCGGCGAAGGCGCCGTTCCGCCCCAGCGCACGACCGGTCCACGCGCCGCGGTGACCCCCGGCTCAGCGGACCTCCGTCCTTCGGACTGAGCGGCCCGCCAGTACGTCCGTCCTGCGGCCGTCCTCCATGACGAACCTGCCGTCGACCAGGACGTGCGGGATGCCCACCGGGAGGGTGCGGGGGTTCCCGTACGTCGCGCCCGAGGCGACCGTCGCCGGGTCGAAGAGCACCAGGTCCGCCACGTACCCCTCCCGCACCAGGCCCCGGTCCGGCAGGCGGAGGCGGGCCGCGGGGCGGGAGGTCAGATGGGCGACGCACTCCTCCAGGGAGAGGACGCCCAGCTCGCGCACGTACCGCCCCAGGTACTCCGGAAACGTGCCGTACGCGCGCGGGTGCGGTTTGAGGCCCTGGAGGATGCCGTCCGAGCCGCCCGTGTGCACCCGGTGGCGCATGATCGTCCGGACGTTCTCCTCGTGGCCCACGTGCTGGAGGATCGTCGTGCCGAGCCGGTCGTCGACCAGGAGCCGGCGGGCGGTGGGCCAGCCGTCGACCCGGCGGCCCACGTGGTCCGTCAGGGCCGGGTCCGTGACGCCCGAGACCTCGATCGTCGCCCAGTCGACCGGCACCCCGTGGCAGCCGTCCGAGCCGAGCTCCTCCAGATGGTGCCGGATGCGTTCGGCCGTGGCGTCGTCCTGGAGCCGGGCCAGGGCCGCCTCCGGGCCGCCCTCGCTCGCCCAGCTCGGGAGCAGCGCGAGCAGGGTCGTACTGCCCGGGGTGTACGGGTACGTGTCGAGGCTGATGTCGGCGCCCGCGTCGAGGGCCGCGTCGAGGAGGGCCAGGAGCTCCGGCGCCCGGCCCTCGTTGACGCCGAAGTTCATGGTGGCGTGCGCCAGGTGCAGGGCGCAGCCCGCCTCCCGGGTGAGCGCCACCATCTCCTCGTACGCGCGCAGCGCCCCCGCCCCGTACGAGCGGTGGTGCGGGCAGTAGTAGCCGCCGTACCGGGCGACGACCCGGCACAGCTCGGTGAGCTCGGAGTCCGGGGCGTACATGCCGGGGGTGTACGTGAGGCCGGACGACAGGCCGACCGCGCCCTGTTCGAGGCCCTCGGCGACGAGCCGCCGCATGCGGGCGAGCTCGGTCTCCGTCGCCGGGCGGTCGTCCCAGCCCATCACGTACATGCGGACCGTGCCCTGGGGGACGAGGTACGCGGCGTTCACGGCGATGCCCCGGTCCAGCCGGTCCAGGTACTCGCCGACCGTGCGCCAGTCGAGGTCCATGTCGGAGGCGTCGCCGTTCCAGCCGGTGATCGCCCGGCGGACCTCGTCCAGCGTGCGGTCGTCGACGGGGGCGTACGACAGGCCGTCCTGGCCCAGGACCTCCAGGGTCACGCCCTGCGCGGCCTTCGCGCTGTGGTCCGGGTCGCGGAGCAGCGCGAGGTCGCTGTGGGCGTGCATGTCGATGAAACCGGGGGAGAGGACGAGGCCCTCGGCGTCCAGGACGCGGCGGGCGGTCGGCCGCTGGCAGCCGGCCGCCGCGGCCTCCTTGACGATCGAGACGATCCGGCCGCCCTCGATGCCGACGTCGGCGCGGTAGGAGTCGCCGCCGCTGCCGTCGACGACGTCCGCGTCACGGAAGACGAGATCCATGCCCTGCCCCTCCGGTGATCAGAAGAACGTGCGGATGTGGTCGACCACCGTGCCGTCCGCCTCGACGACCGGGATCAGCTGCCACTTGTCGAAGATCGTGCAGGGGTGCGACAGGCCCATGCCCACCCAGTCGCCGACCTCCAGGTCCGCGCCCGGTGCGGTGGCGAGCCAGGTGTGCTGGTCGGAGAGGCCGGTGACGGTGATGCCCTCCGCGGGGCGGATCTCGCCCGTGCGGGCGTCGCGGACGACGTGCGCCTCGGGGAGGTGCAGGTCGTGGGCGGCGTCCCGCTTGCCCGCGTTGGTGAAGGCCTGTCCGTCGGTGGGGCGGGAGACGACCTGCGACCACAGCCGGAACGCGGGCTGGAGCGCGCCCTCCTCGGGGATCCGGTTGAAGGGGGTGCGGTTGCGGTACTGGCCGTCGTCGTGGGAGACGTACGCGCCGGAGCGCAGCAGCTTGAGGACCGGCAGGGAGAGCTCGGGGATCTCCGCGAAGACCTCGGCGACCGTGTCGAACCACTCGCTGCCGCCCGCGCTCACGACGATCTCGCCGACGGCGGGGTCGAAGCGGCCGGCCTTGTCGAAGTCGGCGGCGAGCCCGACGAGGCGGTGCAGCCACTCCCGCACGCTGTCGGCGTCGGCGCCGGGCATCGTGCCCTCGTACCCGGCGACGCCCACGAGCCGCAGGGTGGAGACCGCCGCGACGGCGTCGGCGACGACCGCGCACTCCGCCTCCGTCCGTACGCCCGTCCGCCCGGTCGCGCCGGCGGCCAGCTCGACGACGACGTCCACGGGTCGGGTTGCGCCGGCCGCGCGCAGGGCCTCGTCCATGAGCTCGACGCCGCGCACGGAGTCGACGTAGCAGACGAGCTGGAAGGCGGGGTCGGCGTCGAGCTCGGCGGCGAGCCAGCGCAGCGCGACCGGGTCGACGACCTCGTTGGCCAGGAAGATCCGGGCGATGCCGTGGGCGCGGTAGACGCGGGCCTGGTGGGGGACGGCGGCGGTGATGCCCCAGGCGCCGTGCTCCAGCTGCCGGTCGAAGAGCTGGGGGGCCATGGACGTCTTGCCGTGCGGGGCGAAGGCCAGGCCGTGGCGCTCGGCGTAGGTCTCCAGGAGGCGGAGGTTGTGCTCGACGGACTCGGCGGAGAGGGCGAGGACCGGGGTCGTGTAGCCGCCGGTGAAGAGGTTGCGCCGCTGGGCGGAGAGCTCGCCGACGGTCAGGCCCTCGGCGTCCGGGGGCAGCGCCTTGAAGCGGTGGTCGACGCGCTCGTTCGCCAGGTCGGGCATGAGGGCTCCTCATCGTGGGGCGTTGCGGAACGACCGTTGCGGAATGTGCAACGCTCATTGCGCATGGTGCTGACGGCTGTCTAACATCCGGGCCAAGGCCGGGTCAATGGACCCGTACGAGTCGGAGGAGCCCGGGAGTGAGCGGACCCGCGCGCGTGTCGCCGCCCCCGGACGTCGTGTGCCTGGGCGAATCCATGGTCGCCTTCCTGCCGACCCGGCCGGGCCGCCTCGCCGACGTCCCCTCCTTCACCCGCGCGATCGGCGGCGCCGAGTCGAACGTCGCCTGCGCGCTGGCCGCCGCGGGCCACCGGGTGCAATGGGTCGGGCGGGTCGGCCGGGACGGCTTCGGGGAGCACCTCGTCGACACGATCGCGGGGTACGGGGTCGACGTGGGCGCGGTCGGGCGCGACCCGCACCGGCCGACGGGCGCGTACTTCCGCACGGACGAGGACCGGGCCACCGCGGCGCACGAGGTCGTCTACTACCGAGCCGGCTCGGCCGCGTCGGCGATGTCGCCCGCGACGGTCCCGTACGAGTCGGTCGCCGGCGCCCGCATCCTCCACGTCACCGGCATCACCGCGGCGCTCTCGGCGGACTGCCTGGCCCTGATGCGCGAGCTCACGGCGCCGCGGGCCGGCCGGCCGCTGGTGTCGTTCGACGTGAACCACCGGACGGGCCTGTGGCACGACGGGCGCGCCGCCGAGGTGCTGCTGGAGCTGGCGCGGGGGGCGGATGTGGTGTTCGTGGGGGCGGACGAGGCGGAGGCGCTGTGGGGTGCGGTGGACCCGGCCGGGGTCCGTGCGGTCCTGCCGGAGCCGGCGGTGCTGGTGGTGAAGGGGGGCGGTGGCGGAGCGGTGGCGTTCGAGCGCCGCGCGGCTTCTTTCCCCACCCCGGGGCTCCGCCCCGCACCCCGCGCCTCGAACGCCGGCGGGGCTGACGTTCAGCCCCCGATTCCGGGAAGTGGGGGTCCCCCCACGCCGCCAGGCGTAGGGGGAGGGGTGGGGCGCGACACCGTCACCCACACCCCGGCCCCCCGCGTCACCGTCCTCTCCCCCGTCGGTGCCGGCGACGCCTTCGTCGCCGGGTTTCTGTCCGGCACCCTCCGCGGCCTCCGCATGGACGCGCGGCTTCGGCACGGGCATCTCGCCGCCGCCGCCGCGCTCACCGTGCCCGGGGACTTCGCCGCGCCGCCCCGCCGGGAGCACGCCGACCGCCTCGTCGCGCTCGACGACGCCGCCTGGGGCACACTTCACCTCGGCCCCGGCTGGACGGGGGACGACCAGGAGGTACGTACGCCATGAGCCAGACCGTCGACCGGGCGCTCAGCATCCTGCCGCTGCTCGCCCAGGGGCCCGCCGACCTCGGGCAGGTCGCCGAGCGGCTCGGCGTGCACAAGTCCACGGCCCTGCGGCTGCTGCGCACGCTCCACGAGCACGGGCTCGTCCACCGGCAGCAGGACCAGCGCTACCGCCTCGGCGCCCGCCTCTTCGCCCTCGCGCAGGAGGCCGTCGAGAACCTGGACGTCCGCGAGATCGCGCACCCTTACCTCATCGAACTCAACGAGCGGATCGGGCACACGATCCACCTCGCGGTGTACGAGGAGGGCGAGGTCGTCTACATCGACAAGGTCGAGTCCCGCTACCCGGTCCGCATGTACTCGCGGATCGGCAAGCCCGTCGCGATCACCGTGGCCGCCGTCGCGAAGCTGCTCCTCGCCGACCTGCCCGAGGCGGAGCGCCGCGCGGTCGCGGCGAAGCTCGACTACCCCCCGTACACGCCCCGTTCGACGCCGAACGCCGCCGCCTTCCTCAAGGAGCTGGCGACCGTACGCGAACAGGGCTGGGCCACCGACCTCGGCGGCCACGAGGAGTCCATCAACTGCGTCGGCGCGCCCATCCGCGGGGCCGACGGGCGGGTCGTCGCCGCGATGTCGGTCTCGGCGCCGAACGTGGTCGTGACCGCCGAGGAACTCCTCACCCTCCTCCCGCAGGTGCGCAGCACCGCGGAGGCCGTCAGCCGCGAGTACTCCGGCAAGCCCGCTACGAAGGACACCGCATGACCGAGAAGATCGCCCTCACCCCCGCCACCCACACGGCCCCGCCCGCGAAGTTCTCGCACGGCGTCCGGAAGGGCAACATCCTGCAGGTCGCCGGCCAGGTCGGCTTCCTGCCCGCCGTCGAGGGCCAGGCCCCGACGGTCGCGGGCCCGACGCTGCGCGAGCAGACCCTCCAGACCTTCGCCAACGTCAAGGCGATCCTGGAGGAGGGCGGCGCGAGCTGGGACGACGTGATGATGATGCGCGTCTACCTCACGGACGTGGACCACTTCGCGGAGATGAACGAGATCTACAACCAGTACTTCGAGGACCAGAACCTCAAGGCCCCCGCCGCCGCCCGCACCACCGTCTACGTCGGCCTCCCCGCCGGCCTCCTCATCGAGATCGACGCCCTCGCCGTCCTCGACTGAGAAGTGCCCCGGCCGTACGGGACGGCCGGGGCACTCCGAGTCACCTACGGTTCGTCAGGCCGCGCAGTACTGCGCCTGCTTGCCGATCGAGCGGTACATGCAGTCCGCGTTCTCCAGGAGCTGGAGGACCGCGTCGCGGTTGCGGCTCGTCTCGCGTTCGATGACCTCGTCGGGCGGGTAGAAGCCGCCGCCGCCGGACGACGGGTACATCTCGAAGGTGTACGCGAAGATCCTCTGCGCGCCCCACAGGTAGTCGTCGATCGAGCCGTCCGTGATGTACAGGTCGCTGGACTGCTCGGGCGTGTAGCCGTTGCTCGCGGCCATCTTGCCGCCGACGGTCGCGAAGGCGTCGCGGTCGTCCTGGGTCATGCCGGTGGTGGTGTTGGCCGTCGTCCAGCCGAAGGGCCAGAGGACCAGCTCGCTGTACGTGTGGAAGTCGATGGCCGCCGTGATCTGCTGCTTGCCGCCGACCACCCGGGAGCGGACGAAGTCGGCGACGACCTTCACCTCGGGGGCCGACTCGGGGGCCGTTCCCCGGTAGGTCTCGGAGCTCTTCGTGCCGGAGGAGCCGCCGCAGCAGCCCCACTTGTAGTCCCAGTTCCGGTTGAGGTCGGTGCCGATGTAGGAGGAGTTGGCGTTGGGCTGGCGGTTCTTGCGCCAGCTGCGGTAGGAGCCGCTCGCGATGTCGTACTCGCCGCCGTCCGGGTTGAGGTCCGGGACGATCCAGATCTCCCGGTTGTTCACCATGCTGGTGATGCGGGAGTCCGTGCCGTAGCCCGCGCCGAGTTCGCGCAGCAGGTAGAGCGCCATCTCGACGGTGAGGTGCTCGCGGGCGTGCTGGTGGTGGGTGAAGAGGACCTCGGGCTCGTTCTCGTCCGTGGCGACGTTGTCGCTGATCTTGATGGCGACGATGTCCCGGCCCTGGTACGTCTTGCCGATGACCCGCTTGTTCATGATCGAGGGGTAGGCGGCGAGGCGCTGGTCGATCTCCGCGTTCATCTCGGCGTAGTTGTGGTACTTCGCGTCCGCCGAGGGGAAGTCGAGGGGGCCGGCCGTCCTGTCGGCGTCCGTGTTGCGGTTCGGCGGGCCCGGGAGGGCGACCGGCTCGTAGCCGAGGGCCTTGAGGCGCGCGAGCTGTTCGGTGTTGGCGCTGACGACGACCGAGCGGGCGTCGACCTCGTCGATCGAGACGCCGGTGGCGGTCAGCGCGCTGCGGGCGGCGACGGTGGAGGGTCCGGCGATCTCGTACTGCCGGATCACCTCCTCGGCCCCGGACGCGATACGGGCGGCGGTCGGCGCCGGGTCGGCCCCGGCGGGCGTACTGAGGGCGGAGAGCGGCGCCGCGAGGGCGAACGCCACGAGGGCCGCGAGGGTGGCGGTCCTTCTGCCGCGGATGGGACGTCGCATGCTGTCTCCTGGTGGGAGTGTGGGGGAGTGCGACCAAGTCGTGCGGAGGCCCGGTGGTGTGACTGTCCGACAGGTGGTGCGTCCGGGCGCGTGACTGTCCGGCCACATCGTCCGGCTATGTCATGGACGGGTCAAGATGGGGAGTTCGGCCATACTGTCCCCCGTGGGGACCCTCATCGGTAAGTACGTCATCGAGCACAAGCTAGGCGAAGGCGGCATGGGCACCGTCTATCTGGCCCGATCGCGCGGCGGGCGCGCCGTCGCCGTGAAGGTCGCCCGGCCGGAACTCGCCGCCGATCCGTCCTTCCGCGCCCGCTTCCGCGCCGAGGTCGCCGCGGCCCGCCAGGTCGGCGGCTTCCACACCGCGCAGGTCGTCGACGCCGACCCCGAGGCGGAGGCCCCCTGGCTCGCCACCGCCTACATCCCGGGCCCCACCCTCTCCGGACTCCTCACCGCCCAGGGCCCCATGGACGAGGCCCGGCTCCGCTCGCTCGGCGCCGCGCTCGCCGAGGCCCTGGAGGCCATCCACGCCTGCGGGCTCGTCCACCGCGACCTCAAGCCCGGCAACATCGTCATGGCCGCCGACGGACCGCGCGTCCTCGACTTCGGGATCGCCCGCGCCCTGGAGTCCACCCGGCTCACCGCCACCGGCAACGCCTTCGGCACCCCCGGCTACCTCGCCCCCGAACAGGCCCTCGGCGAGGAGGTCACCGGCGCCGCCGACGTCTTCGCGCTCGGCGCCGTCCTCGTCGCGGCGGCCGGCGGGCGGCCCTTCGGGGCCGGCACGCCGATGGGGCTCATGTACCGCTCGGTGCACGAGGCCCCCGACCTCGGCGCCGTGCCGGAGGCCCTGCGCGAACTCGTGGGGCGCTGCCTCGCCAAGGACCCCGCCGAACGGCCCACACCGGACGCCGTCATGGACGAGCTGGCGGGGACGCCGCACGAGGTCGGGGCGGGGACTTCCGCGCCTCCGGTGGTGTCAGTGACTCCGGTGGTCCCTGACTCTCCGGTGGCTTCTGCCCCTCCGGTGGTCCCCGCGTCTCCGGCTGTCCCGGATCCCCGGGTCGCGTCGCGGCCCGTCGACGCCGTGCCGTCCTCGTGGTCCGCCGGTGTCCAGGACGCCGTCCCCGCACCCGTACCGGCGCCCGCCCCCGTACCGCATCCCGCCACCCTCTACGTGCCCCCGCCGCCCCTCGTCCCGCCGCCGCCCGCGCCGGACTTCGCCGCCGCCGACCGGAACTCCGGGATCGCCGTCGACGGGAGCGGGGTGTCCCTGCACTTCTTCGGCGAGGAGGCCGACTTCCTCTGGAGCGAGATCGGGGCCGTACGGTACGACCGCGTACGGCTCGGCCGGGTGCTGCGCCTCTCCGTCACCCTCTACGACGGCTCGGTCTACGACTGCGAGCTCGACGGCCGCCGCCCCTCCCGGGTCGACGACTGGATCCGGCTGCTCGACCCGGTGCTGCGCCACTACCTGCCCGCGTAGAACGGACAGTGCAGCGCGGCCGGGGGAGCGGCGGCGCTGCACTGTCACGTCGGGAGCCGGGTCCGGACCGGGTCGGGCCGGGTCCGGACCGGTTCCGCTACGGCAGACCGTGCACCTTCGGGCCCACCGCGTTCGACCAGGCGTTGCCGGCCGTCGCGTCCCAGTTGGTCGACCAGGTCATGGCCCCGCGCAGCGACGGCCAGGTCTGCGCCGGCTTGAAGGTCCCGCAGCCGGTGCCCCGGGTCAGGCAGTCGAGCGCGTTGTTCACGATCTGCGGGTCGACGTAGCCGCTGCCCGCGCCCCGCGTGGAGGCGGGGACGCCCAGGCCGACCTGGGACGGGTCGAGGCCGCCCTGGAGCTGGATGCAGGCGAGCGCGGTGAGGAAGTCCACCGAGCCCTGGCTGTAGACCTTGCCGTCGCAGCCGAGCATCGAACCGCTGTTGTAGTACTGGGTGTTGACCACCGTCAGGATGTCCTTCACGGCGAGCGCGGTCTTGAAGTACTCCGAGCTCGTGTTCTGCATGTCGATGGTCTGCGGGGCCATCGTCAGGACCATCGACGAGCCCGCCTTGGCGGAGAGCTGGCGCAGCGCCTTGGTGAGGTACGTGGCGTTGACGCCGTGCTCCAGGTCGATGTCGATCCCGTTGAAGCCGTATTCCTGCATGAGGGCGTACGCGCTGTCGGCGAAGGCCGTCGCGGTGGCGTCACTGTTGATGGTGACGTTGCCCTTCTCGCCGCCGACCGAGAGGATCACGGACTTGCCGGCCGCCTTCTTGGCCGCGATGTCGGCCTTGAAGTCGGCGGTCGAGGCGTAGCCGACGGCCGGGTCGAGGTTGAAGGTGATCTGGCCGGGCGTGGCCGTCGAGTCGGCGAACGAGACGGCGATGATGTCGTACGCGGCCTGGACGTCGCGCAGCTTCTGCTTCGTGGCGCCGTTGTCGAAGTTCTGCCAGTAGCCGGTGACGGCGTGCCTGGGCACGGCGGGGCCGGGGCCCGGGTCGGTGGCCTTGGCGGTGCGGGCCGTCACGGCGGCGGACTTCGCGGACTCGCCCGCGGAGTTCGTCGCGGAGACCTGGAACTGGTACGCGGTGTCGGCGGTGAGCCCGGTGACGGTGGTCGAGGTGCCGGTGACCGTCTGCGGGTTGGCGCCGTCGCGGTACACCTTGTAGGCCGTGGCGCCGTTGACCGCGCCCCAGCTCAGGGCGACGGAGCTGCTGGTGACCGTGCCGGCGGCGAGACCGGCCGGGGTGGCCGGGACGACCGGGTCGGGGTCCTGGCCGCCGCCTCCGTCGGGCCCGAAGACGCTGACGTCGTCGACGAGGTAGGGGGAGGTGCCGTACCAGCCGTGGGTCCAGATCTCGACGGACGTGGTGCTCGCGCCGGTGGTGAAGGTGGTGGTGAGCTGCTTCCAGGTGGAGCTGTCGGGCGTCCAGGTGGAGACGGTGCCGGTGCCGGTCCCGGTGTTGTTCGCGCCCAGGTAGGCGTAGCCGCCCTGGACCCAGGCGCTCAGCGTGTACGTCGAGTTGGGCTTCACGGTCACGGTCTGCGCGCACTGGGCGTAGTCGAGACCGGCGGGGGTGGCCTTGAGGGCGCCGGTGCCGGTGTGGACGGGCGAGGAGACGACGGCGCCGCTGCCGGCGGAACAGGACCAGTTCGTGAGGCCGTTCTCGAACCCGGCGTTCTTGGCGACGTTGATGTCCGCCGCCTGCGCGGTGCCGGCTCCGCCGACGAGGACGAGCCCGGAGCCGACGGCGAGCGCGAGGGCTCCGGCGAGCCGGCGCCGTCCGTACGGGCGGGGGGTGGTGCGGTCCACGTGCATCCTCCGGTGGGGGAGTTGGGGAGGTGGAGGTGCCGTACGTCGTCGTACGGGGTACCGGCGGTGGCCACCGCTGTCTGTCGGAACAAGTTGGTCCAGACCAATCGCGTTGTCAATACCCGCGGCAGGGAGGGGCGTTCGAACGGGGGCCGGGGACCGCGATGACCGGCGGCGCAACAAAAGGAGGCAGCTTGGCGGATTGTGTGTTCACCACCCCGCGGGACGTGGATAAGGTGCAGAGACGGCGGCACCCTGCGGTGACGCCGCGAACGCGGTAAGTGATCCGCGGCCCCCGGGACACCGGAGGCCGGAGGGGACGGGGGGTCCGACGTGCCGACAGCGATCGCCGTCACCGGCGCCGACCTGGTGCTGCCGGCGGCCGACCCCGGGACCCCGCACGCCGCCGTGCTCCCGCCCCCCGAGGGCCGCCCCCTCGACGCCTCCCTCGCGGACATGCAGCAGCTCCTCGCCCGGTACGGACACGTGGTCGTCGTCTGCCCCACGTCCGCGCCCACCGCCGTCGAGCACCGTCTGCACGCCGTCCGCGCCCTCCTGGAGAGCGACCGCATCGCCCTGGTCAGGACCGATCTGCCGCCCCTCGGCGCGGCCGTCCTCGTCCGCCAGCTGCGGCAGCTCGCCGCCTGCGACTTCAGCCCCGGAGTCCTCGCCACCGCCGCCCGGCTGCTCGCCCACTACATCTACGCCGGCGCCGTCCTCGGCTCCGTCTCCCGGCTCGACCGCGTCCCCGTCAGCCTCGGCTCCCACCTCAAGAGCTGGCTCCCGGGCGCCCACTTCGCCGTTCTCGCCGGACCGACACCGCAGATCGTGCGGATCGGAGCCTCGGAAGAACCCCTCGCGGGACCCGAGTTCGCCACGGAGCTCCTCCTCGCCCGCGGCCAGCTCCAGACCGACTGGCCGACGACCACCCTCGTACCGCGCTGGCGGATCCCCGGACCCGTGCACGAGGCGGCCCTGCCCGCGTCCTCGCCCGGCTGGTGGGGCACGGGCAAGCTCGTCGAGTTCGCCGCGTACCTGCCCGACCTGCCCGTCCTCCACCAGCTGGTCTCCTCCGTACGGCGCGAGACCTGCCACTGGTGCGGGATGGACCTCATCGGCGACCGCTGCGGCTTCTGCGCCGCCCCGCTGGCCCCGCCGGCCCCTCCGGACACGCAGTACGGCGGGCAGGCCCGCGCCCTCGGGCCCGGCGTACGGGCCGAGCCGGCGACCCGCGCCCTCGGGCCCGGCGCACAGGCCGACCCTGCGACCCGCGCCCTCGGGCCCGGTGCCCGCTCCGCGCGCGCCGCGCTGCCGTGAGGGACGGCCCCGTGCCCCGCCACCGCCACCGCGACCACCCCACGTCTCCGACCGAGGAAGTACGGCCATGAACTCCCGCCAGCGCCGCGGCGTGATCCTGCTGCTGCTCTCCGTCCTGTGCGCCCTCGGCGCGTTCGCCGGTGTCCTCGCCGTCATCAGCGACGTGAACTCCAAGGTCGGCCCGGAGACCACGGCGTACCGGGTCAAGGAGGACGTCGCTCCCTACAGGCCCCTGAAGGCGGACGACTTCGAGAAGATCACCATGCCCGAGCGCTGGCTCTCCTCGACCGCCGTCACCGACCTCCGCCAGATCGAGGGCAGGATCGCCGTCACCCCGCTCAAGGCCGGCTCGCTCCTCCAGACCGACATGATCGTCGAACGTCCCCAGCTCAAACCGGGGGAGCAGGAGATCGCGATCATGATCGACGCCGCCACGGGCGTGGCCGGCAAGATCTACACGGGCTCGACCGTCAACATCTACGCGACCTTCGCCGGCGAGAAGAAGGGCGACCCCGACCAGTCCCGGATGATCGTCGCCGGCGCCCGCGTCCTCGACGTCGGCCGCCTCACCCCCGCCGCAGAGAGCAACGACCGCGCCGGCCGGGCCACCTCCACCGTCCCCATCACCTTCGCGCTCTCCACCCTCGACACCCAGCGCGTCGCGTACGCGGAGTCCTTCGCCGAGCACGTACGCCTCGCCCTCGTCGCCCCGTCCGCCGACGGCACCCCGGGCGGCTCCCCGGCCGACAAGGGCGACCGCACCTACACGCTCGACAAGGACAGGTGAGGCCGGTATGACCACCAGGATCCTGCCCGCCGTCGGCGACCCCGACGCGGCCCGGTCCGTCAGTACGCTGCTCAGCCAGCTCCCCGACGCCGAACCCGCCCAGCCGGTCACCGACTCCACCCAGCTCGTCGACACCCTCGCGCGGCTCGCCGCCGCCTCCCTCGACGAACTCCCCGAGGTCGTCCTCGTCCACGAGCGCATCGGGCCCGTCCCCGCGCTCGAGCTCGTCCGCGAGGTCGCCCTCCGCTTCCCCGCCGTCGGCGTCGTCCTCATCACCGCCGACGCCAGCCCCGTCCTCTTCTCCGCCGCCATGGACTCCGGCGCCCGCGGCCTCGTCACCCTCCCCCTCGGATACGAGGAGCTCGCCAGCCGCGTCCAGGCCGCCGCCCAGTGGTCCCTGGGCGTCCGCCGCCACCTCGGCGGCGGCGCCGAGCGGATCACCGGCCCCGGCGGCACCGTCGTCACCGTCAGCGGCGCCAAGGGCGGCGTCGGCGCCACCCTCACCGCCGTCCACCTCGCCCTCGCCGCCCGCGCCTCCGGGCGCAGCGTCGCCCTCGTCGACATGGACCTCCAGAGCGGCGACATCGCCTCGTACCTGGACGTGCAGTTCCGCCGGTCCGTCGCCGACCTGGCGTCGATCGCCGACATCTCGCCCCGGGTCCTCCAGGACGCCGTGTACGTCCACGAGACCGGGCTCTCGCTGCTCCTCGCCCCGGCGGAGGGCGAGCGCGGCGAGGAGGTCACCGACCGCGCCGCCCGCCAGGTCGTCAGCGCCCTGCGCGGCCGGCACGAGGTCGTCGTCCTCGACTGCGGCTCCCGGCTCGACAGCGCGAACGCGGCGGCGATCGAGATGGCCGACACCGCGCTCCTCGTCACCACCCCGGACGTGGTGGCGGTCCGCGCGGCGAAGCGGACGGTACGGATGTGGGAACGGCTCCAGGTCCGCAAGGCCGAGGAGACGGTCACCCTCGTCAACCGCCACCACCGCTCCACCGAGATCCAGCCGCCCCTCGTCCAGAAGATCACCGGCACCCGGATCGCGGGCGTCGCCGTCCCGGCCAACTTCAAGGAGCTCGCGGCGGTCGTCGACGCGGGCCGCCTCCACGAACTCGACGCCAAGTCGACCGTCAAGCAGGCACTGTGGACCCTGGCGGGCGAACTGGGCCTGGTCCAGGCGGCCGGACAGCCGGCCAAGGAGCTGACCCGCGCGGGCGACCGAGGCTCCCTCGGCCTGCGACGCCGCAACGGAGGCCGCTGACCCATGCGGACGGACCGGGACGACGACAGGGGGCAGGTGGCGGTGGAGTTCCTGGGCATGGTGCCGCTGATCCTGCTGACGCTGGCGCTGCTGTGGCAGGTGGTCCTGGTGGGGTACACGTACACGCTGGCGGGGAACGCGGCGGATGAGGCGGCGCGGGCGGGGGCCGTCGGTGACGACTGTGGTGAGGCCGCGCGGCGTCACCTCGACGGTGCCTGGCGGGACGGCGCCGAGGTGAGCTGCCCGCCGGGCGACGGGATGGTGAACGCGGTGGTCACGCTCCAGGTCCCGGTCCTGGTCCCGGGCGTGGGAGGCCTCTTCCGCGTGAAGGGCAGGGCGGGCGCCGTCGACGAGAGGGGCCTCACGCCATGACGAGCGATCCGGGCAACAGGCGCGGGCGGCGCGACCGGGGCCAGGCCGCCATCGAGTACCTCGGGTTCCTGCCGATCCTGCTCATCGTCGGGCTCGCGGGCCTGCAGCTCGGGGTCGCGGCGTACGCCGCGCAGCAGGCGGGCACGGCGGCGCGGGCGGCCGCGCGGGCGGCGAGCAGTGACGCGGAGGACGCGCCGGACGCCACGGCGGCGGGCTACGCGGCCGCCGACTGGGTCACAGGGGTGTCGGTCGAACCCAGCGGTGACGAGGTCGTCGCCACCGTCACCGTACGCATCCCCCCGGTCGTCCCCTTCTGGCACTTCGACGACGTCGAGAAGACCGCCACCATGCCGCTGACGCCCGACGAGGAGGTCCTGCCATGAGCCTGCGTGCCCGGATCAACGCCCCCGAGGAGAAGGGGGGCAGCGCGGCCGCGCGCGAGGACGGCCATCTCGTCGCCGCCTTCCGGGCCAAGCTCCTGGAGGAGATCGACCTCACCGAGATGTCCGCGCTCGCGGCGGCCGAGCGGCGGGCCCGTCTGGAGCGCGTCCTCGGTCACATCATCAGCCGCGAGGGCCCGGTCCTCTCCACCGCCGAGCGGGCCCAGCTGATCCGCCGGGTCGTCGACGAGGCGCTCGGGCTCGGCGTACTGGAACCGCTCCTCGAAGACGCCTCCATCACGGAGATCATGGTCAACGGCCCCGACCAGATCTTCATCGAGCGCGGCGGCCGCGTGGAACTGCTCCCGCTCCGCTTCGCCTCGCACGAGCAGCTGATGCAGACCATCGAGCGGATCGTCTCCACCGTCAACCGCCGTGTCGACGAGTCGAACCCGATGGTCGACGCCCGGCTCCCCTCCGGCGAGCGCGTGAACGTCATCATCCCGCCGCTCTCCCTCACGGGCGCGACGCTGACGATCCGCCGCTTCCCCCGCGCGTACACGCTCCACGAGATGATCGGCCTCGGCTCCCTCGACGAGCAGATGCTGCTCCTGCTCTCGGGACTGGTTCAGGCCAAGTTCAACCTGATCGTCTCCGGTGCGACCGGCACCGGGAAGACGACCCTCCTCAACGCGCTCTCCGGTCTCGTCCCCGACGGCGAGCGCATCATCACCATCGAGGACTCGGCGGAACTCCAGCTCCAGCAGTCCCATGTGATCCGCCTGGAGGCCCGCCCGCCGAACATCGAGGGCCGCGGGGCCATCTCCATCCGCGACCTCGTCCGCAACTCCCTGCGCATGCGTCCCGACCGGATCATCGTCGGTGAGGTCCGCGGCGGCGAGACCCTCGACATGCTCCAGGCGATGTCGACGGGTCACGACGGCTCGCTCGCCACGGTCCACGCGAACTCGGCCGAGGACGCCCTGATGCGGCTCCAGACCCTCGCTTCGATGTCCGAGGTGAAGGTGCCGTTCGAGGCGCTCCGGGACCAGATCAACAGTGCGGTCGACGTCCTCGTACAGCTCACCCGGCATCCCGACGGCACCCGCCGCATCACCGAGATCGCGGTCCTCGCCTCGCACGGCCGGGAAAGGTTCCTGCTCGCCACGGTCTGCCGCTTCCAGGCGGAGCCGGTGGCGGCGGACGGGCGGGTGTACGGGACGTTCACGTACCACCCGCTGCCGCGGCGCGTCGCCGAGCGCCTCTATCTGGCGGGCCAGCCCATCCCACAGGCCTTCGGCGTGGCCGCGACCGATGCCCATCTGGCGACCCGAGAGGCGGAGTGATGACGGAGGCGAACACAGCGATGACCGACGACCCCACGTGGCGGCCGGGGGCCGGAGCGACGGCGGTGGACCCGACGTGGCGACCCGGGGGCGGCGTGACGGCCGAAGACCCGACGTGGCGGCCGGGAGAGCGGCGATGACGGCCCGCGGCCGCACGGCCGGGCGGGGCGGGGCGCGGCGATGACGATTGACCCCTTCTGGCTGACGACCGGGGTGGCGCTGCTCGCGTGCGTCCTGGGCGTGGTCGGCGTGCAGGTGTACGCGAGCGGGGCACGCCGGCACGCGGCGCTGGTGGCGCGCCTGGACGAGAGCGGCGAGCCGGAGGCCGTGACCGGCCGCCGCAGGCGCCGCTTCCGGGGCGTGGACCGGCGCGTACGGAAGACGGCGCTGGGCCGGAAATTGGAGCTGCGGATCGCGGCGACCGGCCTGGACATGACGCCGGGCGAGTTCACGGTGGGCCTCGCGGCGACCGTGGCGGTGCTGTGGGTGGTGGGGCAGGCGGCGCTGTCGCCGTTCTTCGGCCCGATCTGCGGGCTGCTCGGCATCTGGGTGGCCATGGGCTTCCTCAACTGGCAGCGGCAGAAGCGCATCGAGCGGTTCATCAACCAACTCCCGGAGCTCTCCAGGATCCTCGCCAACGCGACGCAAGCAGGCCTGGCCCTCCGCATGGCCCTGAGCCTGGCGGCCGACGAACTGGAGGCACCGGCGGGGGACGAACTGGAGAAGGTCGCCCAACAGCTGGCGGTGGGAACGTCCCTGGACGACGCCCTGGGAGAACTGGCGGAACGCCTGCCGTCCCGTGAACTGGTCGTCCTGGTCACCACCCTCGTCCTCGCCAACAGGGCGGGCGGCACGGTGGTCTCCTCGCTGCGGAACCTCACGGAGACCCTGGAGGAACGCAAGGAGACCCGGCGCGAGGTCCGCACCCAGCTCTCGCAGGTGAGCATGACGGCGTACTCGGTCCCCGTGATCGGCGTCGGCTCGCTCCTGCTGATCGACAACATGCAGCCCGGGGCGCTGGACCGTATGACGGCCTCGGGCATCGGGCAGGTCGCGGTGGTGGCGGCGTTCGCGCTGTACGTGGTCGGGTTCGCCGCCATCCGCCGCTTCTCGAAGATCGACGTGTAGGGACAGCCGACGTGGACCTCCTCCTGGCCCTGCTGGCCGGCCTGGCAGTAGCGGGCATCGCCTACGGCCTGCGCCTGTACCGAGCGGACGCGAAGCTCCCGGACGACCTGAAGCTGGCCCTGGAGGTCGGCGCGACCCGTACCGGAGCGGTCGACTCGGCGGTGGACCGCCTGGGCATGCGCTGGTCGCCGGCCGTCCTCCGCCTGATGGGCCCGAAGCGGGTCAACGCGGTGCGCCGCCGGATCGACCTGGCGGGCAACCCCGGGGGCCTGACGATCGACCGGTACGGGGCGAGGCGGGCGGTCTACGGCTTCCTGGGCGGGCTCGGCGGGCTGGTGATGGTCAGCAAGGGCTCGTACCTGACGGCGCTGCTGCTGCTCGCCTTCGGCGCGTTCTGGACGGAGGTGGGGATCTGGTCGGCGGTCCGCATCCGCAAGGACCAGATCGAACGCACCCTGCCGGACTTCCTGGACGTCCTCGCGGTCGTCGTCTCGGCGGGCCTCGGCTTCCGGCAGGCGCTGGAGAGGGTGGCGGAGAAGTACGAGGGCCCGTGGGCGGACGAACTCCGCATCACACTGCGCCAGATGGACATGGGCGTCAGCCGCCGCCAGGCCTTCGACGAACTGCGGCGCCGCAACGACTCGGAGCAGGTGGCGCAGTTCGTGACGGCGCTGCAGCAGGGGGAGGAGCTGGGTGCGCCGATCGTGGACACGCTGATCCAGATCGCGAACGACATGCGGCGCACGGACGCGCAGAACGCGAGGAGGAAGGCCGCGAAGGCCGTCCCGAAGGCCACGATGGTGATCACGACCCTCATGGTCCCGGCGACGATGATCCTGCTGGGGGCGGGCCTGTTCCTGGGCACGGGAACGGACTTCGGCTCCGTGACGGGCGAATGAACCGTGCGGTTGCGCTGACATATTCGCGGGAAACGACTTCGCGGGCGCAACCCGATGTGCCAGAGTGCGGACTGAGTGTGAGGGGGGTGGAGCCGATGGACCGCGACCGACTGCCCGGGCTCCACCCGAGGAACGGGCCCTGTCCGCCGACCCGCCCGTCGGCGTACGGTGCCCAGGCGCAGGCGTCCGAACGCGGAGGGGACCACGATGAACGACGCGATGCTGAAGGCCCTGACGAAGGCCCGAGTGTGGTGGCTGGGCGACTGGGCGTCCCGCCCGACCCACCGAAACCGGGACCGCGGGCAGACGGCGGTGGAGTATCTGGGGATCATTGTGGTGGTGGTGGCGATTGTTATCGCGATCACAGGCACGGATATCGGGAACTCGATCAAGGACGCGATCACGCGGAAGATCGCGGATCTGACGAAGTAACCTGCGTGGCCTGGCGAGGTGACACGGGACAGGCATTCCCCGTCTACATCGCGGTGATTGCTGGGCTCCTGTTCCTGGGATTTGCCTACTTCCTGGTGGGCCAGGCCGCCTTGACACGAAACAGCGCTCAGACCGCTGCGGACGCGGCTGCCCTCGCGGCCGCTCAGGGCGCACGAGAGCAGCTGTGGGACGGCTGGATCGCGGTGATCCACGATCCTGGGCAATGGGACGGGTTCCTTCACGGCGTGGGCTACACCGATGCTTCCGCATGTCAGCAGGCGGCGGAATTTGCGGCTCGAAATGAGGCGGCACTCACCGGCGACAAGTGTGTGCCTCTTGCTTCCGGGGAGCGCGGCTTCAGAGTGACTGTCAGCACGACGGGCCAAGAGTCACACCACGCTACGGCATCTGCTGAAGCCATACTCGAACCGCGTTGCACCTTCGATCCGCCGGACACCATTCCTGATCCGCCGGAAAGTACGCCGGATTCGACGCCGACGGGTCCCGATGAGGGGGGCGAAGAACCGGACGGCGAAGAACCCGTGGTCGGTCTCGTGTGCGGTGGCGAACCGTGGGTGATCGATCTAGACAACCCCAGCCTCCCCGGTTCCGAAGATCTCTTCAGAGTCCGACTGTCGGACTGACTCGCGACGAGTAAAGGACGCACGCTTCATGAACGCGCGCTACGCAAGGAAGACCCGCAGCGGGGTGGTCGCCGTCGCGATCACCTCCGTAGCACTCTTCGTGGCCGGGTGCGGCGCCGAGGAAGAGCCGAGCGAGAACAAGCCCTCCTCGACGAGTGCCGCGCCTCAGCAGGGGGCTTCGCCTACCCAGGGTTCGCAAGCAAGCGAGGAGCCTGCGCAATCGCTGGCTGTACTCAAGGGCCAGGAAGGGCTCGAGCTCACTGTGACGCAGGCAGTGCGTGATGTGGGCGGCTTTCTGACGATCAAGGGCACGCTGAAGAACACTGGCTCCGGCTCAGCCGTGCTGTCAGGGCAGGTGAGAGGGAACGAGACCGAGGTGATCAAGCACGGCAATTCCCTGGGCGGCGCGACTCTCGTGGATTCAGTCGGCAAGAAGCGGTATTACGTGCTGCGGGACACGGACGGCCGGCCTCTCACCACCACTGGCCTCAGCATCGTCCCAGCCGGGGAGACGGTCGCAGTGTTCCTGCAATTCCCCGCACCCCCCGCCTCCACCACAGAAGTAAGCTTCCAGCTCCCCACCTTCGAACCCGCCACCCTCAAGCTCTCCTGAGGCGACGCCATGACGACGACAAACCGCCGCCTCGCCGCTCTCGTGCTCGTCTGCGTCGCCCTCGGTCCGGTCGCCGCCGGGCCCTTCGCGTACGCCGACGACGGTCCCGGTCCCGCCGGCACCTCCTCGCCCGCGCCCGTCATCGATCCGAACTCGCCCGGCCTGATGCTCCCCGACGGCGCCACCCTCGCCCCCGCCAAGGTCCTCGACATCAAGCAGATCGTCGAGGAGGACGGCGGTCAGCAGCGGCGGCAGGACACCAACGTGGACGTGACGTTCGCGCTGCAGGCCGAGGTGCTGTTCCCCAAGAACAGCGCCAAGCTCTCGCCCGACGCCACCTCCCGCATCGCCGCCATCGCCGCCGAGATCAACAAGATGGGCTCCGGCCGCGTCCGCGTCTTCGGTTTCACCGACAACCTCGGCACGTACGAGCACGGTCTCAAGCTCTCCAAGGAGCGGGCCGTCGCCGTGCAGCAGGTGCTCGCGCGGGCCCTCGACCCGGGGACGAGCTTCGACATCCGCGGGTACAGCGAGGACTACCCGATCGCCGACAACCGCACCGAGGAAGGCCGCAAGAAGAACCGGCGCGTCGAGATCTCCTTCCCCCGGACCACCCAGTCCACCCCGTCCACCCCGTCCACCACCCCGTGAACGCCCGGCCGTACCCGTAGCTCACAGGCTCAGCGCCGCCCTGATCGTCGCCGTCATCCGCTGCGGGTGCTGGAACACCTCCCGCGCCGTGAACCGCAGCACCCGGCGGACCTCCCGGCACGACTGGAGCGCGTTGAAGCGGGCCACGTCCCGTTCGTGGGCCCGGCGGGTGCCGTGGAAGGCGTAGCCCTCCACCTCCACCGCCAGGCCCGCCGTGCGGAAGAGGAAGTCGGGGCGCAGAGGGCGGCCGTCCGCCGTGACGAGGGTCGGCTGGCACTCCGGGACCAGGCCCTCGTCGCCCATCCTCAGCCGGGCCACCGTCTCCGCCGGGGACCCCGACGCCGGTTCCGCGAGGCGCAGCCACGCGCGGGCGCGGGCCGCTCCCCGGCGGGGCGCGCCGAGTTCCGCGGCGAGTTCCTCGTACCGGACCAGGGGCTCGCGTCGTACCCCCTGGACCACCCGCCGCGCGAGCGCCGAGTCCGCCACGACCACCGCCGCCTCCCGGGTCGCCGAGGCCCGTATCAGGTCGCCGACCGTTCGCCTCGGGGTCGTCGTCCGCAGGCCGCGGCGGACGGATCTGTCCTCCTCCGTCAGGGTTCTCGTGGTGTGGATCCGCAGCCCCGTGCCGCGCGCCGCTCCCGTTCTCCGGGGTGCCGTGAAGTCGAGGCGTTCCGGCCACGACCCCAGGACCTCGATCCGGTGCAGCCGCGCCGCCGTCCCGTGGCTGCACACCAGCTCCGGGCGCAGGAACTGGACGGCCGTCGCCCTCAGCCGCCAGTCCACCTCCCTCCCCGGGGCCGCCCACGCGCCCCGGCAGATCCGCTGCCAGCCGTCGCGGCGCAGCCGTCCGGCCAGCCGGCCCGGCGGCCAGCCCGCCGCGACCGCCCAGACCGTCAGGAGGACCCCGCCCCTGGCGAGGATCGCCAACTCGTACATACGCCCAACGATCCACGGAAGGGGGACACTTCGCACCCCCTGTGGAAAACCCGGCGAAAGACGTCGCCAGGAAAGCGTAAATCCGGCGGGACAACCCCCTCCGGCAGGAGCATTCTGGACAGATGACGGTGACCCCGAGCGCGAATCCGAACGCGACTCCGAGCGTGCAGTTGGTCAGTGATCTCGTCGCCCGGATCCCCGAGTTCCGAGGCACGTACGAGACCCATGTGTTCCATCAGGGCGGCGTCCTGCCGCACGTGTTCTTCTGGGACGTCGTCCAGGACACCGTCCGGTCCTTCCTGGGCGAGGCCCCCGCCGCCGCCGACTGGCGCCGCACGCTCGACTTCCTGGAGGAGCAGAGCGCACGCGGTGTCCTCGGCATCGACGAGGTCATCGTCACCTCCTTCCTCAACGACCTCCCCTCGCCACAGGAGCCGGGGCACGCCATCGTCGAGCAGCTCGGTCCCGTCATGGCCGCCAAGTTCGTCCGCATAAGGCCTCTGGGGTAGCCATCGGTGGCCCGCCGGGATAATCGGGGGCATGCCCCCGACCAGGCCCGATCCGACCGATCCCGATCCGACCGATCCCGATCCGACCGATCCCGATCCGACCGATCCCGATCCGACCGATCCCACTCCGACCCGTCCCGATCCGACCACCGCCCTCGCGCACCGCCCCGGTCCGCACCGCCCCACCCTCGCCGCCCTCGGCGGGTACGCCCTCGCCCGCATCGTCGGGCTCGTCGTCCTCGCCGTCGCCGCCGGCGTCACCGGCAAGGACGGCCTCCACCGGCTCAAGGGGCGCTGGGACTCCGTCTGGTACGTGCGGATCGCCGAGCACGGGTACGGGTACCAGGTCACCCTGCCCGACGGTGACGTCCACTCCGACCTCGCCTTCTTCCCGCTCCTCCCCGCCCTGGAGCGCGCCCTCTCCGCCGTCCTCCCCGTCGACGCCGCCACCGCCGGGCTCCTCGTCTCCTGGACCGCCGGACTCGCCGCCGCCTGGGGCATCGCGAAGTGCGGCGCCCACGTCGCCGGGCCACGCGCGGGCGTGCTGCTCGCCGTCCTCTGGGGCGTGTACCCGACCGCCTTCGTGCAGTCCATGGCGTACACGGAGACCCTGTTCACCGCCCTCGCCGCCTGGTCGCTGTACGCGGTGCTCCGCGGGCGCTGGATCCTCGCCGGTGTCCTGTGCGCGGCCGCCGGGCTCACCCGGCCGACGGCCGCCGCGCTGATCGCCGCCCTCGGCGTCACGGCCCTCGTCACCCTCGTACGGGAACGCCGGCTGCCCCTGCGGACGGTCGCGGGCGTGCTGATCGCCCCGCTGGGCTGGCTCGCGTACATCGCCTACGTGGGGGTCCGTCAGGGCAGCGCGACCGCCTACTTCGACGTCCAGGCCGCCTGGGGCAACTCCATCGACGGCGGTGTCGCCCTCGCCCGGTTCATCGCCGGGCTGCCCTGGCCCGCCGCCCTCGGCCTGTGCGCGGCGCTCGCGCTCCTCGGGTGGCTGATCGCGCTGTGCGTGCGGCAGCGGCAGCCGCTGCCGCTGCTCGTCTACACGGGCGGCGTCGTGTTCGTCTCCCTCGTCGGCGCCGCCTACTTCGGCTCCCGGCCGCGCCTGATGATGCCCGCGTTCGGGCTGCTGCTTCCGCCCGCCGTGGCCCTCGCGCGCGTGCGGGTCCGTACCGTCGTGCCCGTCCTCGCCGGGCTCGCGCTCGCCTCCGGGGTCTACGGGGCGTTCACGCTTCTCGGTTCGGGGCCCCCGTGACCTGTCCGTAGGACACGCGCACGCGTACTCCCGGTTTCAGACCCCACCCCGCCATCGCGCCGGCCTCCGCCTCCAGGACGTGCCGGCCGCGCGGCCTGATCATCCCGAGCCTCCCCGGGCGCATCGTCACCACGGACCGGACCGTGAACGAGCCGTCCAGATAGGCCACGTCGATCGGGAACCGCATGCCGAAGGTGTGCACGCTGTTCGTCCGCACGATGAGCAGTGCGCCGGTGATGCCGTCCCGGCCCAGCAGTCCCCGTCGCCGTGCCCGGTACGAGGCCGCCACCTCCAGCGGGATCTCCCGTGCGGCCACCGCCAACGTCCCCGTACCGTCCGCCCATTTCCCCATGCGGCAGACCGTAGCGGCCCGGGCGCCTAGGGTCTCGTCCGTGTACGTCACGCTGATCGCCGTCGCCGCCCTGTGGGGGGCCGCCGTCGGGCTGCTCGTGCCCCGGGCCGCGTACCGCCTCTCCGTCGAGCCGGAGGAGCCGTGGCGGGACCGCTGCCCCGCCGGGCACGTCCTCGTCGGGCCCGGGCGCGGGTGGCTCGGCGGGCCCGGGCGGCAGGCCTGCGCGACCACCGCGAGCCCGCTCCTCGCGCCGCTGCTCACCGCCCTCGCCTGCGCCGCGCTCGCCGCCGCCACCGGCGGGCCCCGGCCCGAGCTCGCGGTCTGGCTGCTCGGCGCGCCCTTCGCCGTACTCCTCGCCTGTGTCGACGGGCGCGTGTACCGGCTTCCGGACGCCGTGACCCTGCCGCTCGCCGTCGCCGTGCCGCTCCTTCTCGGCGGCGCCGAACTCCTCCCGTACGACGCCGGATCCTGGATCCACGCACTGCTCGGCGGACTCGCCCTCGGCGGGTCCTACCTGCTCCTCTTCCGGATCAACCCGAGCCAGCTCGGCCTCGGCGACGTGAAGCTGGCCGTCCCGCTCGGCGCCGCCCTCGGTTGGTACGGCTGGGGCGTGCTCTTCGCCGGGGCCTTCGCCGGCTTCCTCCTCGGCGCGGTCTACGGCCTCGGTCTCGTCCTGCTGCGCCGCGCCGACCGCTCCTCGGCGATCCCCTTCGGCCCCTTCATGCTCGGCGGCGGCCTGCTCGGCCTCCTCCTCGGCGCGTTCACCGCCGTTCCCTGAAAACCCGCCCCTACGATCGCCGCACATGCGGACAATTGCGAGCAATCCACCCGTCAGGGCAGCGGCGCCCCCGAGCCTCTCGTTCCGCCGCCCCGTTCCCACCCCCTGGATCTGGGCCGCCGGGCTCTTCCTCCTCTACTGCACCGTCGCCGTGCGCCGCCACCAGCTCCTGCGCACCACCGGCTACGACCTCGGCATCTTCGAGCAGGCCGTCCGCGCCTACGCCGAACTCCGGGCGCCCGTCGCCCCCTTGCGCGGCGAGGGCTTCAACCTGCTCGGCGACCACTTCCACCCCCTGCTCGCCGTCCTCGCGCCCCTCTACCGGCTCTGGCCCTCCCCGCTCTGTCTGCTCCTCGCCCAGTCCGCGCTGCTCGCCCTCGCCGTCGTCCCCCTCGCCCGCCGCGCCGGAGACGTCCTCGGGCCCGCGGCCGCGCACACCGTCGCCGCCGGGTACGGGCTGAGCTGGGGGATCGCCTCCGCCGCCGCCTTCGACTTCCACGAGGTCGCGCTCGCCGTCCCGCTGCTCTCCTTCTCCCTCGAAGCCCTCGCCCGGCGCCGCTGGCGGCAGGCCGTCGCCTGGGCCGCGCCGCTGCTGCTCGTCAAGGAGGACCTGGGGTTCACGCTCGCCGCCGTCGGCGCGTACATCGCGATCAAGGGGCCCCGCCGCCTCGGGCTGGTCACCGCCGCCGCCGGTGTCCTCGGCTCGGTCCTGGAGGTGAAGGTCCTGCTGCCCGCCTTCAACGCGGGAGGCGGATACGCGCACGGCGGGAACCTCGCCGACGCGCACGCCTCCCTGCTCTCCACCCTCGCCCACGCCCCGCTCGACCTGCTCCGCCCCGAGGTCAAGGCGGTCACCCTGATCCTGGTCTTCGCCCCGTCCGCGCTGCTCGCGCTGCGCTCACCGCTCGCCCTGACCGCCGTCCCCACCCTCGGCTGGCGGCTGCTCTCCGAGAACGGCTTCCACTGGGGGACCGCCTTCCACTACAGCGCGGTCCTCATGCCCGTCGTCTTCGCCGGCCTCGTCGACGTGCTCGGCAGGCGGGCCCCCGACCGGCGGGAGCTGCGCGCCGTCCTCGCGACCGTGCTCGTCGTGACGGCCGTCCTGCTGCCGTCCTTCCCCCTCGCCCAGCTCGCCCAGCGGGCCACCTGGCACAGCACGCCCCACGGGGAGGCGGCCCGCGCACTGCTCGACCGGATTCCCGACGGCGCCACCGTCGCCGCCTCCAACCGGCTCGCGCCGCAGCTCACGGCGCGCTGCACGGTCGTCCTCTTCCCGACGTTCCCGGTGGGCGGCGAGCTCTACCGCCGCGACGTCCCGCGTATCCCGGCGCCGACCGCCGCGTGGATCGTCCACGACGAGCAGGCGCCCGAGGCCTGGCCGTACCCCTCGGGCCACTGGCCCTACCCCCTGGAGCGGCAGCGGGCCGAGCTGGAGGCCGCCACCCGGACGTACGGCTACGAGGTCGTCGCCCGCCGTGACGGCATCACGCTGCTGCACCGGCGCCCGAACGCCTGACCTGCCGGAAAGCGTCCCGGCGGAGCCTCCCGCGTCAACGCCGCGCCCTTCGGTAGCGGTCCCTCTTCGGAGGGACGGAACCCCGCCGCCACGCCGGGGCGCAAACCCGCCACGGGGCCCCGGAACCCTTGTGCCGCCTGGGATCCGGCCCATCCGGCGCGCTTCGTTCGGCGCACGTGGCGCGCAACACGACTAACGAAGGGTTATGGTGGAAACCCCCCCTCGGGCCGGTCCGTATCCCCCCCACGGACCGGCCCGTTTTTCTTGTCCCGGAGCCTCGGGCCGGACGGTCGGCCCCGGGCAGGACTGTCAGCCTCCGTCAGGACCGCGAGCCCCGGCAGGACCGCGAGCCCCGGCCCCCGCAGGACCCGTCAGCCCCGGCCGGCCCAGATGTTCGTGCCCTCGGTGTCGACGGCGAAGGAGTCGATCTCCTTCAGCTCCTCGTCCGTCAGCGGCGCCGCGTGCAGGGCCGCCACGTTCTCCTCCAGCTGGGCGACGCTGGACGCGCCGATCAGCGCCGAGGTCATCCGCTCGTCCCGCAGCACCCACGACAGCGCCAGCTGGGCGAGGGACTGCCCGCGCCGCTCGGCGATGTCCGCGAGGCCGCGCAGCCGCCGCAGCACCTCGTCGGAGAGCAGGTTCGGGTCGAGGGACTTGCCCTGGGTGGCCCGCGAGCCCTCCGGGATGCCCTTCAGGTACTTGTTGGTGAGCAGCCCCTGCGCCAGCGGCACGAAGGAGATGCAGCCCATCCCGGCCGCCTCCAGGGTGTCGAGGAGCGCGTCCTCCTCGGTCCACCGGTTGATCATGGAGTACGAGGGCTGGTGGATCAGCGGGCGGACGCCCATGTCGTTGAGGATCCGGGCGGCCTCGGCGGTCTGCTCGCTGTTGTACGAGGAGACGCCGACGTACAGCGCCTTGCCCTGCTGGACGGCGGAGGCCAGGGCCCCCATCGTCTCCTCCAGCGGGGTGTGCGGGTCGAAGCGGTGCGAGTAGAAGATGTCGACGTAGTCGAGGCCCATCCGGTTCAGGGAGGCGTCGAGCGAGGACAGCAGGTACTTGCGGGAGCCCCACTCGCCGTAGGGGCCGGGGTGCATCAGGTAGCCGGCCTTCGTCGAGACGATCAGCTCGTCCCGGTACGGCGCGAAGTCCTGGGCGAAGATCTTGCCGAAGTTCAGCTCGGCGGAGCCGGGCGGCGGCCCGTAGTTGTTCGCCAGGTCGAAGTGGGTGACGCCGAGGTCGAAGGCGCGGCGCAGGATCGCGCGCTGGGTGTCGAGCGCGCGGTCGTCGCCGAAGTTGTGCCAGAGGCCGAGCGAGATCGCCGGGAGCTTGAGTCCGCTGCGGCCGGTGCGGCGGTACTCCATGGAGTCGTAACGGTCCGCGGAGGCGCGGTACAGGGGGGAATCAGTCACGTATCTCTGCTTATCACGGACTTGTGACAGTCCCGGGCTGGGAGCCCGTCGCCCGTCCGCAGTAGTGTGGCGGCTTCGGGGGCCGACACTGCATGGAGGGGTAAAGAACAGTGAACCTGCGCGACCTGGTGTACGGGCTCTACGCACGCCGGGTGGAAGGCCGCCTCGACCACACCCAGGTGCCCAAGCACATCGGGGTCATCCTCGACGGGAACCGTCGCTGGGCCAAGGCGTCCGGCGGGACCCCCGAGCAGGGACACAAGGCCGGCGCGGACAAGATCCAGGAGCTGCTCGGCTGGTGCGCCGAGACGGACGTCGAGGTCGTCACGCTCTGGATGCTCTCCACGGACAACCTGAACCGCCCCGAGGAGCAGCTCGTCCCGCTGCTCGGCATCATCGAGAACGCGGTGCGGGCGCTGGCCGCCGACGGCCGCTGGCGGGTCCACCACGTCGGCACGATGGACCTGCTGCCCTCCCGTACGCAGGCGGTGCTGAAGGAGGCCGAGGAGGCCACCCGTACCAACACCGGGATACTCGTGAACGTCGCCGTGGGGTACGGCGGCCGGCAGGAGATCGCGGACGCGGTCCGCTCGCTGCTCCTTGAGCACGCGGAGCGGGGGACCAGCTTCGAGGAGCTCGCCGAGATCGTCGACGTCGAGCACATCTCGGAGCACCTGTACACGCGCGGTCAGCCCGACCCCGACCTGGTGATCCGTACCAGCGGTGAGCAGCGGCTCTCCGGGTTCATGCTGTGGCAGAGCGCCCACTCCGAGTACTACTTCTGCGAGGTCCACTGGCCGGCCTTCCGCAAGGTCGACTTCCTGCGGGCGCTGCGTGACTACGCGGCCCGGCACCGTCGCTACGGGACCTGAACCCGTACCGATCACCCCCGGTCGGAACCGATCACCTCGTGTTCATGAACACGTCGTCATATGCCATGGCATGGCAAGGGGTGTTCGAGGGCATATCCCAGGTGAAGTGAGCGGCACGGAGACCGCCACCCGGGAGGCCCCTTGCACCAGGACGACCGTGCGGGACACGTACGGGAGAAGCGGAGGGCCGTGGTTCGGCCCGCGCAGAGCGGCCTGAGCCCGGTCCCATTCCGCAGCGACACCGGTTCCGTCGCACCCCGACCTCACAGGGGTCTTCAGAGGGGGTCAGTCCTTCCGTGGTGACCAGCACGAAGCGCCGCCTTTCCGACCGGCGCACCTATGTTCTCGACACCAGCGTCCTGCTGGCCGACCCCAACGCCTTCTCGCGCTTCGAGGAGCACGAGGTGGTGCTCCCGATCGTCGTCGTGACGGAGCTGGAGGCCAAGCGGCACCACCCCGAACTCGGCTACTTCGCCCGGCAGGCGCTGCGCCTGCTCGACGACTTCCGGGTCCGGTACGGACGCCTGGACGCCCCGCTCCCCATCGGGGACCTGGGCGGCACCCTGCGTGTCGAACTCAACCATTCCGACCCCGGCGTCCTGCCCGCCGGCTACAGGTTGGGGGACAACGACTCACGGATCCTCGCGGTCGCGCGCAACCTCCAGGCGGAGGGGTACGACGTCACGGTCGTCTCCAAGGACCTGCCGCTGCGCATCAAGGCCTCCTCGGTCGGGCTCCTCGCCGAGGAGTACCGCGCCGAGCTCGCCATCACGGACGCCAACGGCTGGACCGGGATGTCCGAGCTGGCGCTCTCCGGGGAGCAGGTCGACCTGCTCTTCGAGGAGCACACGCTGTACGTGCCGGAGGCCGCCGAGCTTCCGGTCCACACGGGCCTGGTGCTCCAGTCCGAGCGCGGCAAGGCGCTCGGCCGGGTCACCGCCGAGGGGAACGTACGGCTCGTCCGCGGCGACCGGGAGGCCTTCGGGCTGCACGGCCGCAGCGCCGAGCAGCGGATCGCGCTCGACCTGCTGCTCGACCCGGACGTCGGCATCATCTCGATGGGCGGCCGGGCCGGCACCGGCAAGTCCGCGCTCGCGCTCTGCGCGGGCCTGGAGGCCGTCCTGGAGCGCCGTCAGCACCAGAAGGTGATGGTCTTCCGTCCGCTGTACGCGGTCGGCGGCCAGGAGCTCGGCTACCTGCCGGGCAGCGAGTCGGAGAAGATGAGCCCGTGGGCCCAGGCCGTCTTCGACACGCTGTCCTCGGTCGCGGGCCGCGAGGTCATCGAGGAGGTGCTCGGCCGCGGGATGCTGGAGGTCCTGCCGCTCACGCACATCCGGGGCCGCTCCCTCCACGACGCCTTCGTCATCGTGGACGAGGCCCAGTCCCTGGAGCGGAACGTGCTGTTGACCGTTCTGTCCCGTATCGGGGCGAATTCGCGGGTCGTCCTGACCCATGACGTCGCCCAGCGCGACAACCTCCGGGTCGGCCGGTACGACGGAGTCGTCGCCGTGGTCGAGAAACTGAAGGGGCATCCGCTCTTCGCCCACGTCACGCTCACCCGCTCCGAGCGCTCCCAGATCGCCGCGCTCGTGACGGAGATGCTGGAGGACGGACAGATCTGACCGATTCGTACCCGTCTGTACGGGTAAGGCAGTTGGCGCCGCCCGGCAAAGCCCAGGAGCTTAGCCGGGCGGCGCCCTGCTGTCCCGTGGATCCGTCAAAACACCTGCGTCCACCGGGGTGTGAGCTTTCACACGCAACACAGAATTGCCTTGCGGCCTCGCCGTCCGGCAGAGTCTTGCTTCCGTCAGGCCCCGCATACGGCACACGTGCACCCTCAGAGGTGCGCAACAGCACCACACAACTCCACAGCCGTCGCCGTATGCCGCCCACAGCACCACGGGCCCGTGTCTTCTGTGACCCCGTACGTCGGAGACCAGTGCCAGGGGCAAGATTTCGCCCGCGTGGTCACCTGTGCGGGCGTGCTGGAAGGAAACCGTGTGAGCCGGATCTCGGTCCGGGGATTCGCGGTGGCTTCGGCCACTGCGGTCACCACTGTCGGCGCCATCGCCGGTGTTGCCACGGGCAACGCCGCGCAGCCCTCGGACGACAACTTCGAGGCCACCGCGGCCGACACCTCGCTGCTCGCGGACATCCCCGCCGGGGAGCAGGCCCAGGTACAGGTCTCGTCCCTCGCGGAGCAGGCCGACGTCCAGGCCGCCGCCGCCGACGCCGCCGCGAAGAAGTCCGCGGAGGAGTCCGCCCGCATCCGCGCCGCCAAGGACGCCGAGGCGAAGAAGGAGGCAGCCGACAAGGCCGCCGCCGAAGCCAAGGCCGAGCAGGAGCGCAAGGAGGCCGAGGAGCGCGCCAACCGTTCCTCCATCCGCAGCGCCAGCTCCTTCGGCACGCAGAGCTCCTACAGCATCGCCGAGGTCAAGGCGATGGCCCGGCAGATGATGCCGGCCGACCAGTTCTCGTGCTTCAGCAACATCGTGGACCACGAGTCCGGCTGGAACTACCGCGCGACCAACCCGTCCTCGGGTGCCTACGGTCTCGTGCAGGCCCTCCCCGGCTACAAGATGGCCTCCGCGGGCGCCGACTGGCAGACCAACCCGGCCACCCAGATCAAGTGGGGCCTCAACTACATGGACAGCCGCTACGGCAGCCCGTGTGGTGCCTGGTCCTTCTGGCAGGCCAACCGCTGGTACTAGGCGGCGTCGTCTCGGGGGGCGCCCCCCCGAGCCCCCGATGCCAGCGCGCTCAACCTCCGAGAGCCCCTCGCCGTCCTACGGTGAGGGGCCTCTTGCGTGTAGGTTCGCGAGGAGCAATAGGCGGGGGGAAGAGGGAAGAGATGTCCGGAGTGCCAGGCTGGCTGGGCCGGCTGGGCGAGAGCCTGAGCCGCATGGGAGAACGACTCGACGAGCGCCGGGCCGAGGCGGAGCGGGAGGACCCGCTCGGACCGCCGTACGGCCCCGACGAGGCCCCGCCCGTCCCCGTACGGTCCGAGGTCGACCCCGACACCGCCGCGCCGCTCCCCGAGCCGGAACCCGCCGCGCCGGACAGCGCCCCCGCCGAGCCGGGCAGCCGCTCCGTCCCCGCGCCCCCCTCGTACGCACCGGCCGTCGCCGCCCGTCCCGACCCCGTCGCGGCGATCCCCTGGGGCATGCGCGTGGCCGCCGAGGCGGGCTGGCGGCTGCTCGTCCTCGCCGGCACCGTCTGGGTCCTGATGAAGGTGATCAGCTCCGTGCAGCTGGTCGTCCTCGCCTTCGTCGCCGCCCTCCTCGTCACCGCCCTGCTCCAGCCCACCGTGGCCATGCTGCGCCGCAAGGGCCTGCCCCGCGGCCTCGCCACCGCCGTGACCGCCGTCTCCGGCTTCGTCGTCATGGGCCTGGTCGGCTGGTTCGTGGTCTGGCAGGTCATGGACAACGTCGACAACCTGTCCGACCGCGTCAAGGACGGCATCGAGGAACTCAAGCACTGGCTGCTCGACAGTCCGTTCCACGTCACCGAGCAGCAGATCAACGACATCGCCAAGAACCTCAGCGAGGCCATCGGCGCCAACGCCGAGCAGATCACCTCCGCCGGACTCCAGGGCGTCACCGTCATCGTGGAGGCCATGACCGGCATCCTGCTGGCCATGTTCTGCACCCTCTTCCTGCTCTACGACGGGAAGAAGGTCTGGGAGTGGACGCTCAAGCTGGTGCCCGCCCAGGCACGGCCCGGCGTCGCCGGCGCGGGACCGCGCGCCTGGCGCACCCTCACCGCCTACGTCCGCGGCACCGTCCTCGTCGCCCTCATCGACGCCGTCTTCATCGGCCTCGGACTCTGGTTCCTCGACGTGCCGATGGCGGTGCCGCTGGCCGTCTTCATCTTCCTGTTCGCCTTCATCCCGCTGGTCGGCGCCGTCATCTCCGGAGCCCTCGCCTGCGTCGTCGCCCTCGTCACCAACGGCGTGTTCACCGCCCTCATGGTGCTCGTCGTCGTCCTCGCCGTGCAGCAGATCGAAGGCCACGTCCTCCAGCCGTTCATCCTCGGCCGGGCCGTCCGCGTCCACCCGCTCGCCGTGGTCCTCGCCGTCGCCGCCGGTGGCCTCACCGCCGGGATCGGCGGCGCCGTCGTCGCCGTACCGCTGGTCGCCGTCCTCAACACGGTCGTCGGCTACCTGCGCGCGTACACCACCGAACAGGCCCTCCGCAGCACCCCGGAGCCGCGCGGGGCCACGGCCTTCGCCGTGGCCCCGGTCCCGGCGCCGGGCAGTGTCGAGGGGGAGCGCGCGTGATATCGGAGCCGGAGCTGGTCGGCGGGGCGGAGTTCGACGACCCCGAGGTCCTCACCGACGCCCCGCCGCCGCGCCCGCCCCGGGACCGCCGCCTCTGGCTGTGGGCGCTGGGCGGCGCGGTGCTCGCCTCGGCGGTGTGGGGCGGCGGGCTGTACGCGTACGGGCAGCGGAAGGACCCGGGCCCGGACCTGGGCGGGTACCGGACGCTGTCGGGGGAGGGCGGGCTCTGCAAGGCGGCGAAGCTGAAGGCGCTCGGCGGGATCCTCGGCAAGCGGAGCGAGGACGGCTACGGGGACGAGATCGACGATCCGGCCGTGTACGAGACGTCCTGCTCGATGAGCTTCGGCGGTCCGGACACCGGGTACAGCGCCGACCTCACGTACACCCTGCACAAGGTGACGGACCCGGAGCCCGAGTTCGTGGCGCGGGCGAAGCACGCCGACCTCACCACGCCGATCGGCGGTCTCGGGGAGCGGGCCCTCTTCAACGACGTGGGCGGCGAGGGCGGAGAGCTCCGGGTCCTCGACGGCCAGACCGAGATCCAGCTCCGCCTCTACCGGTACGTCAACACCGACGAGAACGGGAACCCGCTCGGGGAGGCCGAGCCCACCGACCTCTCCGGGATCGACGTCCCGATGACCCAGGACGTGCTGGCGCTGATGGAGGCGCTGAAGAAATGACGGAAGGGCCCCGGGGTACAGAACCCCGGGGCCCTTCTCGTACAGCGATGCCCTACTCGGCGAGGACGGCCTCCGCGTCGAGCGTGACGCCGACCGCCTGGATCACCGCGGCGATCTTCACGGCCTCCTGGATCGTGGCGCGGTCGACACCGGCCTGGCGCAGGACCTGCTCGTGCGAGTCCAGGCACTGGCCGCAGCCGTTGATCGCGGAGACGGCCAGCGACCACAGCTCGAAGTCGACCTTCTCGACGCCCGGGTTGCCGATGACGTTCATCCGCAGGCCGGCGCGCATCGTCCCGTACTCGGGGTCCGACAGCAGGTGCCGGGTCCGGTAGAAGACGTTGTTCATCGCCATGATCGCGGCGGCGGACTTGGCGGCCTGGTACGCCTCGGGCTTCAGGTTCGCCTGGGCCTCGGGCTCCAGCTCCTTGAGCACCTTCGGCGAGCGCGAGGCGATCGCGCAGGCGAGGACGGTGCCCCACAGCTGCTGCTGCGGGAGGTCGCTGTTGCCGATGACGGAACCGAGGTTCAGCTTCAGGTCCTTGGCGAAGTCCGGTATGGCGGACTTCAGTTCGTCGAGAGCCATGTCGGATCCGCCCTTACTCGCCGGCGAGGAGCGCGGCGGCGTCGAGGGTGTTCTCGCCCTTGTTCCAGTTGCACGGGCAGAGCTCGTCGGTCTGCAGGGCGTCGAGGACCCGCAGGACCTCCTTGGGGTTACGGCCGACGGAGCCGGCGGTCACCATGGTGAACTGGATCTCGTTGTTCGGGTCCACGATGAAGACGGCACGCTGGGCGAAGCCGTCCTCGCCCTCGACGCCGCAGTCGCGCATGAGCTCGTGCTTCGAGTCGGCGAGCATCGGGAAGGGCAGGTCACGCAGGTCGGCGTGGTCCTTGCGCCAGGCGTGGTGGACGAACTCGGAGTCGCCGGAGACACCGAGGATCTGCGCGTCACGGTCGGCGAACTCGTCGTTCAGCTTGCCGAACGCGGCGATCTCGGTCGGGCAGACGAAGGTGAAGTCCTTCGGCCAGAAGAACACCACGCGCCACTTGCCCTCGTAGGACTTGTGGTCGATCTGCGCGAACTCCTTGCCGCTCTCCAGCGACACGCAGGCGGTCAGGTCGTAGGCGGGGAACTTGTCACCGACAGTGAGCACGCGCTCTCCTTGCAGGGTGGAAGGTGCCCTTTTGGGGTCTTCCGTGAGGGGTTGGACGGCTCACAGCATGGCACGGAGTGCATTGATCAGTGAAATAGCTAGAGTGGGTCGTGTTGATCGAAGGTGGTTATCAGTGGCATCCCCGTACAGCCCCCCGCACGGCCCGCACCGAGGCAAACAGCCCAGCCTCTCGCAGCTCAGAGCGTTCGCGGCGGTCGCCGAGCATCTGCACTTCCGCGATGCGGCGGCCGCCATCGGCATGAGCCAGCCCGCGCTCTCGGGCGCGGTTTCGGCTCTCGAAGAGGCACTCGGTGTCCAGCTCCTCGAGCGTACGACGCGGAAGGTGCTGCTCTCGCCCGCCGGGGAGCGGCTCGCGGTCCGAGCCCGGACGGTCCTCGACGCGGTGGCCGAGCTGATGGAGGAGGCGGAGGCCGCCCAGGCCCCCTTCACCGGCGTCCTCCGGCTCGGCGTGATCCCCACCGTGGCGCCCTATCTGCTGCCCACCGTCCTGCGGCTGGTCCACCGCCGCTACCCCGAGCTCGACCTCCAGGTCCACGAGGAGCAGACCTCCTCGCTCCTGGAGGGACTCACCGCGGGCCGGCTCGACCTGCTGCTGCTCGCCGTGCCGCTCGGCGTGCCGGGCGTCGCCGAACTTCCCCTCTTCGACGAGGACTTCGTCCTGGTCGCCCCGGAAGGGCACCCGCTGGCCGGGCGGGACGACATCCCGCGCGAGGCCCTCAGGGAGCTCCGGCTGCTGCTCCTCGACGAAGGGCACTGCCTGCGCGACCAGGCGCTCGACATCTGCCGGGAGGCCGGGCGCAGCGACGGCGCGGAGGTCACCACCACCGCTGCCGGGCTCGCCACCCTGGTCCAGTTGGTCGCCGGCGGCCTGGGGGTGACCCTGCTGCCGCGCACCGCCGTGACCGTGGAGACCGCCCGTAACACCGCGCTGTGGACCGGGACGTTCGCCGAACCGGCGCCCTCGCGGCGGATCGCCCTCGCGATGCGGACGGGCGCGGCCCGGAGCGCCGAGTTCGAGGAGCTGGCCCGCGCCCTGCGCGGGGCGATGGAGGAGCTTCCGGTACGGGTGCTGGGCTGACCTCGTAAGGGTGCTCTCGTACGCGTGAGGGGCGCCGGTTCCCGACACCCCCCGGTGCCGGGAACCCGCGCCCCTCTCGTACATGCGGACGGCGGATTACTCCGTGCGCAGCCCGTCCGCGCGCATCAGCCGCCACAGCACCGGCATGCTCAGCAGCGTCACGGCCGCGATCAGGCCGAGGCCGATCCCGGCCACGGGCAGGAACACCCACCAGTCGTCCACCGGCTGCCCGCCCATCTTCAGCAGGACGACGCCGAGTCCGAGGCCGCCCGCCACGGCGAGGACCAGCCCCAGGACGATCGGCACCGCCGTCTGCCAGAGGACCGACCAGCTCAGGGTCGACCGCCGGGTGCCGAAGGCGACGAGCGAGGACAGCAGCCGCTTGCGGTCCCGCAGCTGCTCCAGGGTCGTGACCAGGAGCGAGGCCGCCACCAGGAGCATCGTCAGGGTGGAGCCGACGAGGATGCCGGTGCGGACGCTGGAGAACGCGGCGTCGCGCTGGGTGTCCTTCAGGGTGCGGACCAGGGACGTCGGATCGATGTCCGCCGCCGTGTTCCGTACGAGGTCGGCGGCGTCGGGCACGGCCGGGTCGAGCCGGACCATGGCCTGCGCGTCGGGCTCGTCGAGGACGGCGGCGCCGATCGCCTTCGGGGTGGCGAGGACGCCGTACTCGTACATGCCCGTCGGGTCCGGCCGGGAGTCCACGACCTTGGCCGTGGCCGGGATCCGCCACTCCGGCAGCGGCCCCTTCGGGCGCTTCGGCGCGCCCGGGTGCGGGTCGCGCAGCGCGACCGTGGCGCCTGGCGGGGCCGTTTTGGTGACGAGGGAGTCGTCCGGGTTGCCCTGCGCGCCGTGCGCGAGGAAGACGAAGACGTCGCCGTCCGTGCAGGACGGGAGCGTGGCGAACTCCCGGAGGGAGGCGCAGTCGCCGACCCGGAGCGAGGCCATCGGGGAGAACTCCTCGCCCTCCTTCAGGGGTCCTGGCCGCCACACGGACGACCTGACGATGCCGGACACGCCGGTGACGCCCTCGGTCCGCCGGAAGCGGTCGATCATCCCGCGGGCCTCGTCGGCGTCCCGGGCGTCGATGTCGATCACGAGCTGGGCGCGGGAGGTGTCCTCGCCCGTGACCTGCGTGAAGTCGCTCTCCATCGCCTGGAACAGCATCTGCAGCGCGATCGCCCCCGTCGCCGCGACCACGATGCCGCTGACCGCGCGGGCCGCCGTGCCACTGCTCAACTGGAGCCTGCGGACCGCCAGCTGCCAGGCCACCGGCCCGGCGTGCAGCCGCTTCACGCCCGCCTCGACGAGCCATGGCAGAAGGGTGGTGAGCCCGATCAGGACGAGCGTGGTGCCGGTCACGACGCCCACGGTGTCGACGCTGGTCTCGCTCATCTCCACGTCGCCGATGAGCGGGGCGAGGAAGGCCGCGCCGGCCGCGAGGATCAGCAGCCGCCACCA
The DNA here is from genome assembly GCF_040295385.1 of Streptomyces sp. NPDC002825. NCBI lineage: Bacteria > Bacillati > Actinomycetota > Actinomycetes > Kitasatosporales > Streptomycetaceae > Streptomyces > Streptomyces sp. NPDC002825. The sequence continues at coordinate 94,890 of NZ_JBEOVH010000010.1, read as the reverse complement.
CAGCCGGCGGCGGCGCGGCGCGGAGGTGCGGACGACACCGAGCGGTTCGATCGCCACCCCGCGCAGCGCGAAGAGCGTGACCACGACCGAGGCGACCGGGACGACGGCGAGGACGAGCGCGGTCAATGCGGTCATCGGCACGACGTCGGACGGGTAGGCGTTGACGTCCCAGACGGTGAAGGCGCCGGCGAACTGCCGTCCCACCGCGAAGAGTCCGAGGCCCGCGAGAAGGCCGAGCAGTGCGCCCGCGAGGGACTCGCCGGCCGCGATCCGCCGGGTCATGGCGGTGTCCGCGCCGACGAGGCGCAGCGCCGCGAGCCGCCGGTCGCGCTGCTCGCCGCCGAACCGGACGGCTGTCGCGATGAAGACGAGCACCGGCAGGAGCAGGACGACACAGGCGACGATCACGAGGAGGACCAGGAAGGCGTTCATCGGCTCGTCGGGCACCGACCAGCCGTAGCGGGTGCCGCGCCCGTCGAAGTTCTCCGCGTCGAGGAAGTCGACGTGGGCGACGTACCGCAGTTCGGCCGGGCCGATGAGTCCGGCCGGCCCGATCGTCCCCACGACCCTGTAGGGGAGGCGCTTCTTGAGGAGGGCCCCCTCGGGGGAGTCGAGCAGCTCGCCGAGCTCGGGGGAGACCAGCATCTCGCCGGTCCCGGGGAACTTCGCGGCGCCGGGCGGGACGGGGGGTGCGTCGCCTTCGGGGCGGAGCAGGAGTCCGCTGATGACGTCGTCGCGGTAGGCCGTGGTCTGTGCGAGGTGCAGGAAGCTGTCGGGCCGTGGGGAGTCGACCTGTTCGCTGCCGTCGACGGCGCGGACCGCCTCCCGTACCTCCCGTTGGAAGAGCATGTTCGGAAAGGAGGCGGCGAGCAGCAGCAGGGCCACGCCGAAGCCGACGCCGAGCGAGGTCAGGACGGTGCGGAGCAGGCCGGAGCGGCCGCCGGTGACGGCGAACCGGGCGCCGAGCGTCAGGTCGCGGGCCCAGGTGCCGAGGCTCATGCGGCCCACTCCGCGTCCCGTACCGAACCGTCCCGTACGACGACCTCGCGGTCGGAGTACGCGGCGACCCGGGCCTCGTGGGTGACGAGGACGACGGCGGCTCCGGTGTCCCGGGAGGCGTCCGTGAGCAGGGTCATGACCCGCTCGCCGTTGAGGGAGTCGAGTGCGCCGGTCGGCTCGTCGGCGAAGATCACGCGCGGGGCGGTGACGAGGGCGCGGGCGACGGCGACGCGCTGGCCCTGGCCGCCGGATATCTCGCCGGGGCGCTTGCCGCCGACGGTGTCGACCTCCAGGCGGGCGAGCCACTCGACGGCCTTCGCCTCGGCCGTCCTGCGCTTCTCGCCGTTGAGGCGGAGCGGGAGGGCGACGTTCTCGACGCAGGTCAGTTCGGGGACGAGCTGGCCGAACTGGAAGACGAAGCCGAAGTCGGTACGGCGCAGGGAGCTGCGCGCGCCGTCGGAGAGCGCGGTGAGCTCGCGTCCGTCGTAGGTGATGGTGCCGGCGTCGGGGCGCACGATGCCTGCCAGGCAGTGCAGGAGCGTGGACTTGCCGGAGCCGGAGGGGCCCATGACGGCGACGACCTCGCCGGCCCGGAGGGCGAAGTCGGCGCCGGCGAGGGCCGGGGTCGGGCCGTAGGCCTTGTGCAGGCCGGTGGCGCGCAGAAGGGGGGAGGCGGTCATCGGCGGATCTCCTCGGCGAGCGCGTCGAGACGGGCGGCGGTCAGTTCGAGCCAGCGCAGGTCCGCTTCCAGGTGGAAGAGGGCGTGGTCGCAGATGAGCTGGTCGGCGAGGTCGCCGTCCCGCTTGCGCCGGGTGAGCTCGCGCATCAGGCGCAGGTGCTCGGCGCGCTGGGTGTCGAGGATCTCGGCGGCGCCGCGGCCGGTGAGCAGGGCCAGGACGACCTTGGTGTAGAGCGTGGACTGGAGGTACGGCTCCGGCTTCTCGGGGGTGGCGAGCCACTGGGCGACATCGGTGATGCCGGCCTCGGTGATCGCGTACCGCTTGCGCTCCGGGCCGCCGCCGGCCTCGATGCCGTCGACGACGACGAGGCCGTTCTTCAGGAGGCGGGACATGGTCGAGTAGACCTGGCCGTAGTGGAGCGGCCGGTCCTGGCCGAACTTCTCGTCGAAGGCGCGCTTGAGGTCGTAGCCGTGGCGCGGGCCGGACTCCAGGAGCCCGAGGAGGGTGTGACCGATGGACATGCACACCACTGTACACCCGGTGTATACGCACGATGTATAGCCGCGTCCGACGCGCCAAGAGGCCCTTTCCCCAGGGGAGATCACTAAGCGGAATCAAACCTTCACGCAACCATCCGCCCGGCCCGAGCGTCGGTTCCTCTGGGCGTGGGTGCTGATTCTCACGTCCGGAAAAGACGTGATCGGTTGTCCTTTGTCCGCCTCGTCGGTGTTAGCTTGCTGAGCTGATCCGGCGCGGACGGGCTCAGCACCGAGGGCGCCGGACATACGACGAGCGGAGCGACTGGAGACATGGGCCGACCGGACAAGGGCAAGGCGAAGAAGCGCGGCATACGCCGTCTCTTCACCTGGAAGAAGCTCCTGGGCACCTTCTTCGTGTTCTGCCTGCTCGGCATGGGCGCCCTCTACGTCGTCTACCTGATGGTCCCGGTGCCGACGGCCAACGCCGAGGCGACGATGCAGAGCAACATCTACAAGTACTCCAGCGGCAAGATCCTCGCCCGCACGGGCAAGATCAACCGTGAGATCGTCGGCCTCGACAAGATCCCGCTGGAGGTCCAGAAGGCGTTCGTCGCCGCCGAGAACAAGACCTTCTACAAGGACAACGGCGTCGACATCAAGGGCACCACCCGCGCCGCCTGGAACACCGTCACCGGCAAGGGCAAGCAGGGTGGTTCGACCATCACCCAGCAGTACGTCAAGAACTTCTACCTGAGCCAGGACCAGACGGCCACGCGCAAGCTCAAGGAAATGGTCATCGCCATCAAGGTGGACCAGAAGATGAGCAAGAGCGACATCCTCGCCGGGTACATGAACACCAGCTACTACGGGCGCAGCGCCTACGGCATCCAGGCCGCCGCCCGCGCGTACTACGGCGTCGACGCCACCCAGCTCACCACCGCGCAGGGCGCCTACCTCGCCTCGCTGCTCCAGGCCCCCAACCAGTACGACTGGACCTCGGCGAACGCCACCGGCCGCAAGCTCGTCGAGGAGCGCTGGAACTACGTCCTCGACAACATGGTCGGCGAGGGCTGGCTCAGCTCCACCGAGCGGGCCGCGATGAAGTTCCCCGTCCCGCAGAAGCCCAAGCCCGCCCCCGGCATGGAGGGCCAGACCGGCTACATCGTCGAGGCCGCCAACCAGGAGCTGATGCGCCAGGGCGTCAAGGAGGAGGACATCAAGGCCGGCGGCTGGACGATCACCCTCAACATCGACGAGAAGAAGCAGAAGGACCTCGTCAAGGCGGTCGACAAGCAGCTGGAGTCCAAGCTCGACCGCAAGGGCGACAAGAAGCAGGCCACCGTCCAGGCCGGTGCCACCTCCGTCGACCCGAAGACCGGCGCGGTCGTCGCGATGTACGGCGGCGTCGGCGCCACCGAGCACTGGATGTCCAACGCGACCCGCCGCGACTACCAGCCCGCCTCCACCTTCAAGCCGCTCGTCCTCGCCTCCGCCGTCGACAACCGCGCGGTCACCCAGGACGGCCGGAAGATCGGCCTCGGCACGATCTACGACGGCACCAGCAAGCGCCCGGTCGTCGGCAGCCCCATCGACTTCGCGCCGGAGAACGAGGACAACGAGAGCTACGGCCCCGTCACCGTCCAGAAGGCCACCAACAGCTCGATCAACTCGGTCTACGCCCAGATGATCGTGGACGTCACGCCGGCCAAGGCCAAGAAGACCGCCCTCGCCCTCGGCATGAAGGATGGCGCGGACTTCCCCGAGAGCCCCGCGATCTCCCTCGGAACCATGGGCGCCTCGACGATGGACATGGCCGGCGTCTACGCCACGCTCGACAACCACGGCAAGAAGGTCACCCCGACCCTGGTGAAGACCGCCACCCACAAGGACCGCACGGTCCAGGGCGCCAAGGCGATCGGCGAGCAGGTCATCAGCCGCGAGGCCGCCGACACCGCCACCCAGGCGATGACCGGCGTCGTGAAGAACGGCTCCGGCTTCCGCGCCGCCGGCGACTACGAGGCCGCCGGCAAGACCGGCACCTCGGAGAACAACCGCTCCGCCTGGTTCGTGGGCTACACCCCCGAACTCGTCACCGCCGTCGGCCTCTTCGGCGAGGACGCCCAGGGCAACCAGGTCACCCTCACCGACACCATCAACGAGGGCCGCGCCAACGGTGGCCGCACGCCCGCCCAGATCTGGGGCGACTACACCGAGCGCGCGCTGAACGGCGGCTCGGACGCGAGCTTCGACCTGGAGACCGACGGAGCCGCCCCGGACGGCACCGTGCCGGAGCCGACCGCCACCAGCGAGGCGCCCGAGACGGAGGAGCCGACCGAGGAGCCGACCACGGCCCCCACGGGCCCGTCGGCCCCGCCGACCTCGACCGCCACCACCCCGCCGCAGCCGACCGGCGACCCCGTCACCACGCCGCCGGAGCCCACCCAGGAGCCGACCGCGACCGTGGAGCCGACGACCGCGCCGACGACGGTCCAGCCGCCGGACGCGGGCGACCCCGTCGCGAACACCACGGTGCGCCCGTCCCGCTGACGCCACGACCGAAGGCCGGACCCCTCGCAGGGGGTCCGGCCTTCGGTCGTTCTCACAGGCGTACGGGGGTCAGGTACGGGTCGCCAGCTCGAACCAGACCACCTTGCCGCCCGACAGGCGCGTCGCCCCCCACCGCCGGGCCAGCCGGTTCACCAGGAAGAGACCGCGCCCGCCCTCGTCCGTGTCCCGCGCCCGCCGCTGCCGGGGCAGCTGCGGGGAGTCGTCGCCGACCTCGCAGCGCAGCACGTCCGTACGGAGCAGCCGCAGCGTCACCGGACGCTCCGCGTACCGCACGGCGTTCGTCACGACCTCGCTGATCAGCAGCTCGACCGAGTCCGTCAGGTCCTCCAGGTCCCAGCGGGCGAGCGCCCGCCGGGCGAGCCGGCGGGCCCGCCCCGGAGCGGCGTCCTCCGGCTCCAGGAACCAGTACGCGACGTCGCTCGGCGCGATCCCGTCGAACCGGGCCGCGAGCAGCGCGATGTCGTCGTCCCGGTCGCCCGGGCCCAGCATGTCCAGGACGTCGTCGCAGAGCGCTTCGAGCGGCGGCGAATGGTCCGGGCCGGTCAGCTGCGCGGTCGCCGCGAGGCGCTCCCGCAGCTGCTCGATCCCCGTCCACACGTCCCGCAGCCGGGACTCGACGAGCCCGTCCGTGTAGAGCAGCAGCGTGGCGCCGGCCGGGGCGTCCAGCTCGACCGCCTCGAAGTCCACGCCGCCGACCCCGATCGGGGCGCCGGGCGGGACGCGCAGCACCTCGGCGCGGCCGCCCAGGTGGAGCAGTATCGGCGGCGGATGGCCGGCGTTGGCGACGGTGATCCGGTGCGAGACCGGGTCGTACACCGCGTACATGCAGGTCGCCATGCGGTTCTCGCCGAGCCGCTGCGCCTGCTCGTCCAGGTGGTGCAGGACCTCCTGCGGCGGCAGGTCGAGACCGGCCAGGGTCTGCGCGGTGGTGCGCAGCTGGCCCATGATGGCCGCCGAGGTCATGGAGTGGCCCATGACGTCGCCGACGACCAGGGCGACCCTGCTGCCGGGCAGCGGGATCGCGTCGTACCAGTCGCCGCCGACCCGGGCCGTCTCGGCCGCGGGCAGATAGCGCGAGGCCAGCTTGACGCCGGTCGGCTGCGGCAGCGAGTCCGGCAGCATCGTCCGCTGGAGCTCGTCCGCGATGTACGCCTCACGGCCGTACAGGACGGCCTTGTCGATGCCGAGGGCCGTGTGCGTGGCCAACTGGGCGGCGACGAGCAGGTCGTTCGGCTCGAAGCCGGCCCGCTCGGGGCGGCGCAGGAACACGGCCGCGCCGATCACCCGGCGCCGGCCGCGCAGCGGCGCGAGGACCGCCCGCAGTCCGCCGGGCAACGGGTGCTCGGGGCCGAGCAGTTCGGTGAGGGCCGACTTCGCGGCCGCGGAGTCGCCGAAGACCGGGCGCACCCCGCGCAGCACCTCGGCGAGCGCCCCGCCGTTCCGCACCTCGCAGAGTTCGGCCGCGGGGGTCGGATCGGGATCGGGTACGAGGACGAGCTCCTCGCCCTCCAGATCGCTTAACCGGAGCCGGTCCGTGCGGCGCAGGCGCAGCACGAACGGCGCCACCGGCCGCTCGTCGCCCACCGGGAGCGGGTCGCGGAGGTAGACCAGGATCTCGTCGGAGAAGGTCGGCACGGTCGCCCGGCACAGGCCCAGGACGATCTCGTCCAGGTCGATGCCGCGTGCGATGCGCCGGGTCGCGGCTCCGACGAACCGCAGCCGGTCGCCCTCCCGCCGCGCGGAGGTGTCCCCGCCGCGCGCCCCGCCGGGGTGCTGCGGGGAGACGGCGACGGCGACCGCACCGGGGGAGCCGAGGTGGCCCGGGCCGCCGGAGGTGTCCGGGTGGGCCGTGCCGCCGGTCGTGTCGGGGTGGGCGGTGCCGCCCGTCGTGTCCGGTGCGGTGGGCTGGGCGGGTACCTCCGCGCCCGGAGTCGCGGGGGTCGCCGGGCCGCCCGGCTTGCCGGGCACGTCGGAGGGCAGGCCGGGCGCCGCCTCCTGGCGAGGGCGCGCGCGTTCCTGCGACCGGGCAGCCAGGGGCTGCCGGCCTTCGTGGGAGGTGGGATGCTCCGTCACGCGTGGGATTCCGTCCGTCCGGGCCGGTGGTGCGATGCACTCGCTCTTCTCGCCGATGCCGCGCCTTCGGCGGGGGTAAACCCCTCGTATGCAGCGGATGTGGACGTTCCGCGAGCTGCGGCAACGGCAGGGGTCCGGGCACCCGGGCGCACGTCCGGCACTGCTCTCCCCCTCGTGGATGACTTCTGGTCAGGTCCTGTGCTGTGCTGAGTCTTTGACGTGCTGTTCGGTCGGTCTGACGTGGTGTTCGGTCCGTCTCTGCCGTGCGGAGGACGATCCTACGTTTGAACCCCGGGGGCGCATCAAGGGTCTCACGGCGCCGTGTGCGCCGGAGTGCGATCCCAGTCCGCCGGCAGTTCCGGAACCCGCCACCCCGGATCGGGCCGCCAGTCCTCCCAGCCGTCCGCGAACGGCGTCCCCCACCTCTTGATGCGCTCCACCGCCCGCTCCCCGGCCGCCCGCACCCGGGCGGCCTGCGCCGGGCTCATCAGGCCGGACCGCTGGGCCTGCGCGAACTCGTCCTCGTCCCGCCACAGCCAGCTGCGGTCGGGGTAGACGGAGATGTCGAGGAAGTGGTCCTCGGAGTCGAGGCCGCCGGACCAGCGGACCCGCGGCTCCTCGAGGTTCACGTACCAGCTGCGGAAGCGCCAGCCGCGCTCCCAGAACAGCCACACCGACCACGGCTCGTCGGGCCGCGCCAGCTTGAGCACCCCGCTGCCGGCCCAGCGGGTGCGCTCGGTGGTGCGCGGGGCGGTGTAGCGGGTGGCGAGCGGCTCCTCGTGGACGGCCGTGCCGTCGGCGAGCACCGGACGGACGCACTCGGTGTCGGGCGCCATCCAGACCGCGAGCAGCTCGGGCGTGTCCTGCACGACCGTCACCGGCCGGCAGATGTGCACCGCTCCGGTGCCGTTGCCGCGGTAGCGCCAGAGGATGTGATCCCCCGGCGCCCAGTGCTGAGAGCCGTCCGATCCTGTCATGCGCAGATCTTAGGGGCGCGCTCCCACGACCGCTGCGGCACAGATCACCAAGCAGTCGGCTACCGGTCACGGAGGAGTCGGCTACCGGCCGGTCACCCCCGGCCGGTCCGCCGGGCCTACGGGTGGGTCATGCGCAGCACGTCCAGCGCCTCGTCGAGCTGCTCGACCGTGAGGTCGCCGCGCTCCACGTAGCCGGACTCGAGGACCACCTCGCGGATGGTCTTCCGCTCGGCGAGGGACTTCTTCGCGACCTTCGCGGCCTCCTCGTACCCGATGTACTTGTTCAGCGGGGTGACGACGGAGGGCGAGGACTCGGCGTACTCGCGGGCGCGCTCCACGTTCGCCGTGATGCCGTCCACCGTGCGGTCGGCGAGCAGCCGGGAGGCGTTGGCCAGAAGCCGTACGGATTCCAGGAGGTTCTTGGCCATCACCGGGAGCATCACGTTGAGCTCGAAGTTCCCGGCCGCGCCCGCCACCGCCACCGTGGTGTCGTTTCCGGTCACCTGGGCGGCGACCATCAGGACCGCCTCGGGGATCACCGGGTTCACCTTGCCCGGCATGATCGAGGAACCGGGCTGGAGGTCGGGGAGGTTGATCTCGGCGAGGCCGGTGCGCGGGCCGCTGGCCATCCAGCGCAGATCGTTGGCGATCTTGGTGAGGGAGACGGCGATGGTCCTCAGCTGCCCGGACGTCTCCACCAGTCCGTCACGGGCGCCCTGGGCCTCGAAGTGGTCGCGGGCCTCCGTCAGCGGCAGCCCGGTGGCGCGGGCGACCTCGGCGATGACGGCCGCGGAGAAGCCGGCCGGGGTGTTGATGCCGGTGCCCACCGCCGTGCCGCCGAGGGGGAGTTCCGCGAGCCGGGGGAGCGAGGTGCGCAGCCGCTCGGCGCCGTACCGGACCTGGGCCGCGTAACCGCCGAACTCCTGGCCCAGGGTGACCGGAGTGGCGTCCATCAGATGCGTACGGCCCGACTTCACCACGGACGAGAATTCGGCCGATTTTCGCTCCAGGGAGGCGGCCAGGTGATCGAGGGCGGGGATCAGGTCGCGGGTGACGGCGGCGGTGGCCGCGATGTGGATGGAGGAGGGGAACACGTCGTTCGAGGACTGCGAGGCGTTGACGTGGTCGTTGGGGTGGACCTCGCGGCCCTCGGGGAGCCGCTCGGTGGCGAGGGTGGCGATCACCTCGTTGGTGTTCATGTTGGAGGAGGTGCCCGAGCCGGTCTGGAAGACGTCCACGGGGAAGTGCTCGTCCCAGCGGCCCTCGGCGACCTCGTCGGCCGCCGCGACGATCGCCTCCGCGCGGTCCTTCTCGATCACCCCGAGCTCGGCGTTGACCTTGGCCGCGGCGGCCTTGATGCGGGCCAGGGCCTCGATGTGGGCGCGCTCGAGGCGCTGGCCGGAGACCGGGAAGTTCTCCACGGCCCGCTGGGTCTGCGCGCGCCACTTGGCGTGCGCGGGGACCCGCACCTCGCCCATGGAGTCGTGTTCGATGCGGTAACCGTCGTCGTTTCTCATGCTGCGTCAACCTCCATAAAAAGATGAGCACTTGTCTTGTTCGATGTATTCCCAAGGCGCGTACCGGCCAGTAAAAACCGTGGGTAACCCCACTTCCAGGAGGCGCAATGAAGCGCACCAGGTACAGACTCCGCTGGCCCGTCGCGGCCGTCGCCGCCGCCGCGGCGGCCCTCGGCAGCATGACCGCCGCCGCCCCCGCCGGCGCGGCCGACACGAGCACCACGGCCGGAATCACCTCCGTACCGCTCTCTCCCGAGCTGGAGGCGATCCGGGCGGCCGAGGCCACCAAGATCTACGGCAGCCCCGAGGAGCGCCCGCTCGCCGAGCGCAGGACCGGCCTGATCTCCCTCGGCGACAGCGAGATCTCCGGCGAGGGCGTCGGCACGTACGAGTCGCCCACCAACGGGCCCACCAACTGGTGCCACCGCTCCCCGGACGCCGCCATCCACCGCACCGGGATCCCCGCGGACCTCACGTTCAACGTGTCCTGCTCCGGCGCCTACACCGGGAACATCCGGATCGGCGGCTCCAAGCAGTACGCCGACGAGCTCGTCCAGAGCGACAACCTCGCCATCAAGGCCCGCAACACCCGCATCAAGATGGTCCTGCTCGTCGCCGGCGCCAACGACGACCTGCAGTTCGGGCCCGTCATGACCGACTGCGTCGAGCGGTACGTGCTCAGCCAGGGCCCCTGCGAGCCCAAGTACGCCCCCGGCTGGCAGGCCCGCGTCGACGGCCTCGTCCCCAAGGTCGAGCAGACCGTCCGCGACCTCAGGACCGTCATGCGCGACGCCGGGTACGCCGACGGCGACTACAAGCTCGTCGTCATGGGCTACCCCAGCCCCATCGGCCCCGACTTCTACGACAACCCGAACTTCCCCGGCAAGCTCGCCTGCGGCGGCATGGGCTACGACTCCGACACCAAGTGGGGCCGCAACACCGCCGTCCCCGCCTTCGAGCGCGGCATGCGCAAGATCGCGGCCGACACCGGCGCCACCTACCTCGACAACTCGCGCCTCTTCCACGGCCACGAGGTCTGCATGGAGGACACCTGGGCCCGGGGCCTCTACATCGACCTCTCCAAGCCCGGCGGACTCGACGAGAACTCCGTACGCCAGTCCTTCCACCCCAACAGGAGCGGCCACGGCGCCTTCGCCTCCTGCCTGACCCAGATCTACAACTCGGGCCTGCGCGAGGCGGGCTGCGCCGACGTCAACTCCTCCGGCACCCCGACGCTCTTCCCGCTCGCCTGGGACGACGCGTACCAGCCGCTGAGGAACCAGGCGACCGGCAACTGCGTGGACGTCAACGCCTCCGAGTCCGCCAACGGCACCGCCGTCCTCGGCTGGGACTGCCACGGCGGCCGCAACCAGGGCTGGTGGTACGACTCCGCCAGGAAGACCGTCCACACCCAGCTCACCCAGGACCGCTGCCTGGACGTGCCCGGAGCCGCCTACCAGCCGGGCAAGGCGCTCATCGTCTGGAACTGCAGCGGCGCCGCCAACCAGAAGTTCGTCCGTGACGGCGCCACGATCCGGCCCGCCGCCGCGACCGGACTCTGCCTCGCCCAGGGCGCGGCGAAGGAGCCGATCAGGCTCCAGAACTGCGACGGCTCCGCGAACCAGAAGTTCGTGTAGCCGCCGCTCGGGAACGCCGTGGCCCCTCGTCCGGTGCGGGACGGGGGGCCACGGTCATGTCCGAGACGCTAGAGCGCCTTCACGGTGCTCTTCGCCAGCTCGTAGGCCGGGAGCATCGCCCGGTGCTCGTCGGTGTCGAGACCGCCGAGGTGGACGATGACCGTCCCCTTCGGGGTGGAGACGGCGAAGGCCCGCTTCTCCTCGCCGTCGACGGTGTACGTCACCTCGGTCGCGGGCAGCGCGCCCGCCTTCGTCTCGCGGTAGGCGACCGCCGAACTGCCCTTCTCCGCCGTCACGAAGCCTTCGAGAGCCGTCCGCGCCGGGCCCTTCGGCGCCGTCCACACCCGCAGATAGCCGATGTTCCCGGACGGCTTGGCGTCGACCTCGCAGCGGACGGTGACGGGGCCCTGCCGCGTGAGTGCCGCGAACTCCGGGTCCTCGGGGTTCTTGACGGCCTCCGGCTTCCAGTCCTCCGCGACCGAGAAGGAGACCGGCAGCGCGCAGGCCGAACCGGGACCGCCGAGGGTCGCGGCGGCCTTCACCGTCTCCGGCTTCGCCGACTCCGACTTCGCCGTCTCCGGCCTCGCGGGCGCGGCCGGCTCCGGGGTCGTACCGCAGGCGGTCAGCAGCAGTCCGGCCGCCGCCACGAGGGCGGCGGGAAGGGCCGTACGTATCGGTCGTGCTCTCTCTGGCATGGCGCCATGATCCCCGACGCGGCCGCCCCGGATTGCGCCGGACGGGCGAATCCGTCGTGATCGCCGCACAATGTGAAGCGTGCCGAGGGGGACCCCCACCCACGGGAGGCAGGACATGACCCGCAGCTTCAGGAGGATCGGCGCGCTCTGCGCCTGTACGGTCGCGGCGGTCACCTTCGCCGCCGCTGCCCCCGCCCAGGCCGACGACGGAGACGGCTTCGAGTTCACGCTCTACGCCAAGGAGGTCCCGGCCTCCGGGGCGAGCGAGAGCGGGCCGCCACCCAAGGTCGGGGAGGTCTTCACGGTCGCCGACGACCTGTACAAGACCAAGGGCGGCAGCAAGGTCGGCCGCGACGGCGTGACCTGCGCCGTCGTGCGTGTCTCCGGGGACCAGGCCGACGTGAACTGCGTGGGCACCTTCGTCCTGAACGGCGGACCGGGCGGACAGCTCACCGCCCAGGCCCTCGTCACCTTCGACATCTCGAACGCGGCGCCGGCCGCCTACGACGTCGCCATCACCGGGGGCACCGGCGACTTCACGCAGGCGCGTGGCTACGTGAGCACGACCCCCGACGGGGACTACTCACGGCTGGAGTTCCACGTCACCAAGCGCTGAGCCCGTCACGACAGCTTGCCGCCGTAGTCCGGGAGCTTGAAGGCGCGCTCGGCGTGTCCGCCGACGAGGTCGGTCGTGTTGTTGCCGATGTTCGCGATGATCGTGTAGCCCTTGGCCTCGATCTCGGCGCGCTTCTCGGTCTTGTACGCGCTGACCTCGGCGAACAGGTCGGGCAGCGAGCGCACGTACAGCCCGTCGACGGGGTAACCGGCCTTCTTCAGGTTCCAGTCCGTCAGGGAGTAGATGATCCCGGGGCGGGCGGTGACGAAGAAGACGGCCACCCCGCGCGCGTGGGCGTCGTTGACGAGCGAGCGCACGTCCGCGATGGCCGGGGTCGGCAGCTCCCAGAACGGGTGGAAGTCCGTCTCCAGGGAGCTGTTGTCGATGTCGAGGACGATGGCCTGCTTCTCGCGGCCGGCGTTCTCCGAGCGCGCCTCGATGTACGGGCGGGCCTCGGCGACGACGGCCGCGACGTCGTGGCGCCAGGTCGTGTAGTCGACGTCCGCGAGGGCAGCGGCCGAGGTGAGGTGGGTGTCGGGGTCGGCGGCGGAGGCGGCGGGCGCGGCGCCGACGACGAGGACGGCGGTGAGGCCGAGGGCCGCGGCGGTGGTCTTGGCGGAGGGCATGGGGGGCTCCCGAGTGGGTCGAACCGGCTCAGTGGTTGACATGCTCGCGACCCATACTGGCCAGTAGGTGACGGGAGGGCTACCGGTCGGTAGCGACTTTCTGAGCGAAGATCGACGCGCGGGAACGACAGCGCCCCCCGGCCCGGAAGGACCGAGGGGCGCCGCGAGAGCTCTACGGGATCAGCCGAGGCAGGAGCCTTGGGAGATCAGGCGAGACCGGGACCGCGCACCGGGATGTGCGTGAAGGTCGGCTCCGGGGCCGGGTTCTGGAAGAAGTCGTTGCCCTTGTCGTCCACCACGATGAACGCCGGGAAGTCCTCGACCTCGATCTTCCAGACCGCCTCCATGCCGAGCTCCTCGTACTCGACGACCTCGACCTTCTTGATGCAGTCCTGCGCCAGACGGGCCGCCGGGCCGCCGATCGAGCCCAGGTAGAAGCCGCCGTGCGCGCCGCACGCGTCCGTGACCTGCTTGCTCCGGTTGCCCTTGGCCAGCATGACCTTCGAGCCGCCCGCCGCCTGGAACTGCTCCACGTACGAGTCCATGCGGCCGGCCGTCGTCGGACCGAAGGAACCGGAGGCGTAGCCCTCGGGGGTCTTCGCGGGGCCCGCGTAGTAGACCGGGTGGTCCTTCAGGTACTGCGGCATCTCCTCGCCCGCGTCCAGGCGCTCCTTGATCTTGGCGTGCGCGATGTCGCGCGCCACGACCAGCGGGCCGCTGAGGGACAGACGGGTCTTGACCGGGTACTTGGTCAGCTCGGCGAGGATCTCGTCCATGGGCTGGTTGAGGTCGATCTTCACGACGTCACCCGCCTCGTCCAGGTGGGAGTCCTCGGTCTCCGGCAGGAAGCGCGCCGGGTCGGTCTCCAGCTGCTCCAGGAAGACGCCCTCGGCGGTGATCTTCGCGACGGCCTGGCGGTCGGCCGAGCAGGACACGGCGATCGCGACGGGCAGCGAGGCGCCGTGACGGGGGAGGCGGACGACGCGGACGTCGTGGCAGAAGTACTTGCCGCCGAACTGCGCGCCGATGCCGATCTTCTGCGTCAGCTCGAAGACCTTCTCCTCCAGCTCCTTGTCGCGGAAGCCGTGGCCGGTGGTGGCGTCGCCCTCGGTGGGCAGCTCGTCCAGGTAGTGCGCGGAGGCGTACTTCGCGGTCTTCAGCGCGAACTCGGCGGAGGTTCCGCCGACGACGATCGCCAGGTGGTACGGCGGGCAGGCCGCCGTGCCGAGCGAACGGATCTTCTCCTCCAGGAACTTCATCATGGAGGCCTCGTTCAGGACCGCCTTGGTCTCCTGGTAGAGGAAGGACTTGTTGGCCGAGCCGCCGCCCTTGGCCATGAAGAGGAACTTGTACGCGCCGCCGTCCGTCGCGTACAGCTCGATCTGCGCGGGCAGGTTCGAGCCGGTGTTCTTCTCCTCCCACATGGTCACCGGGGCCATCTGCGAGTAGCGCAGGTTCAGCTTGGTGTACGCGTCGTAGATGCCCTTGGACAGGGCCTCCTCGTCACGGCCGGAGGTCAGCACGTTCTGGCCGCGCTTGCCCATGACGATCGCCGTGCCGGTGTCCTGGCACATGGGCAGCACGCCCGCGGCCGCGATGTTCGCGTTCTTGAGGAGGTCGAGCGCGACGAACTTGTCGTTGCTCGACGCCTCCGGGTCGTCGATGATCCGCCGCAGCTGGGCCAGGTGGGCCGGGCGCAGGAAGTGCTGGATGTCGTGGATGGCCTCGGCGGCCAGCTTGCGCAGCGCCTCCGGCTCGACCTTGAGGAACGTACGGCCGTCGGCCTCGAAGGTGGAGACACCTTCGGAGGTCACCAGGCGGTAGGGCGTGGTGTCCTCTCCCAGGGGGAGCAGATCGGAGTACGCAAACTCAGGCATGACGGGGGCCATTCCTCACTCGGCAGACAGCTGCGCCGCCTCCGTTGGCGGCGCGCCCTCCAGCGTATGACGCGGCGGCCGCCCCGATCCTGTGAGGTAAGGCTCAGTAGGGGCTGGGAGCGCACCGGAATGGCGTGTTTCCGTGCCCGCGTCGACGCGGCCGGGGGTGTCCCCTAGGGGACGGGACCAGGGTCTGTCCCTCTGGTCGCGATCTATCGCGTTTCGCTAGGCTGGCTCCGTGGACCTCGAAAAGCAGCCCGAACCCGAGAAGCAGCCGCAGCCGCAGCGGCCGGCCGCCCCCGCCGAGCCCGCTCTCGCCGGGCCCGCCTACGCCGATCCGCAGGGCTCGCTGCGGGCCTCGGATGCGGACCGGGACCGCATCGCGGACATCCTCAGGGACGCCCTGGCCGAGGGCCGGCTCGACGCCGAGGAGCACTCGGACCGGATCGACGCGGTCTACCGGGCCAAGACCGTCGGGGAGCTGGAGCCGATCGTCCGCGACCTGCCGGCCGCCCGCAGCACGCGCGAGCCCGAACCGGCCTTCGCCTGGGGCTCGGACGGTCCCGAGGGTCCCGCGGAGAACCTCGTCGCGATCTTCTCCAGCAACACGCGCAAGGGCCGCTGGCGGGTGAGCCGCCGGACGAACGCCTTCGCCCTCTTCGGGAACGTCGAGATCGACCTGACCGAGGCGATCTTCGCCCAGCGGCTGACCACCATCAACGCCACCTCCATCTTCGGCAACGTGGAGGTGCGGGTCCCGGAGAACATCAGCCTGCGCGGCAGCGGCAGCGGCATCTTCGGGAACTTCGAGGTCGTGACCCTCGAAGGGGTCGACCCGCAGGCCCCGGTCGTCGTCATCAACGGCTACTCGGTCTTCGGAAACGTCGAGGCCAGACCCAAGCGCGGCAAGTGGATCACCGACCTCCAGGGCAGGCTCCGCAAGCACCTCGGGCACTGACGACCGGGGGCTCCCGCAGCGACTCCCCGGCCCCGCGCCCGTGAGCTCTTCCGGGAGTCGTTCCGTGAGCTGTTCCGTGAGCCGTTCCCGGCGCCCCTGGAGGTGACCGGAATTCGCCCTCGGGTATCCGCAGTGCGGAACGGCGGGGCACGCAGTGCATAGGCGCGCGCACAGCGGGTAGGGCTGGTGCATCGCCGCTCGCTCGCGAAGCCGTCGTCAGGAGTAGACCGTGCTGCAACTGCCGCATCAGCCCCTCCAGGTCGCCGCCGTACCCCCTCAGCGCGCCCCTGCCCGGGAGGACGAGGCCGGTCCATGGCACGCGGAGGCGGTGTGCCGCCGGGACGAAGCCGGGCTCTTCTTCGCGCCCTCCAAGGAGCCGACCGCCGCGCGGCTCGCCCGCGAGGAGGCGGCCAAGCGGGTCTGCGCGCGCTGTCCGGTCATGGTCGAGTGCCGGGAGCACGCCCTGCTGCAGCCCGAGCCGTACGGGGTGTGGGGCGGGCTCACCGCGGCGGAGCGCCGCGTCGTCCTCGCCCGGCGCCGGCGGCGCGAGGTGGAGCTTCGGAAGGCCGCGGCGACCGAGCGGATCGCCCAGGCGGGCTGACGGCACCGCGGAGACCTTCGCCCGCGCCCGTACGAGAAGGGGCGCCCCCACCGCACATGGGGGCGCCCCTCTTCGTACCGTCGCGTGCTGAAGCGTTACTTCGCGCGGTCGAAGTCGATCTGGCTGTACGCGCGCAGCTTCGACAGGCGGTGCGTGGAGTCGATCTGGCGGATCGTGCCGGACTTCGAGCGCATGACCAGCGACTGCGTGGTCGCCGTCTCGGCGCGGTAGCGCACGCCGCGCAGCAGCTCGCCGTCGGTGATGCCGGTCGCGACGAAAAACACGTTGTCGCCGGAGACCAGGTCGTTCGTGGAGAGCACACGGTCCAGGTCGTGGCCCGCGTCCAGCGCCTTCTGGCGCTCGGCGTCGTCCTTCGGCCACAGCTTGCCCTGGATCACGCCGCCGAGGCACTTGATGGCGCAGGCGGAGATGATGCCCTCGGGCGTGCCGCCGATGCCCATGAGCATGTCGACGCCGGTGCCCTCGCGGACGGCCATGATCGAACCGGCGACGTCGCCGTCCGAGATGAACTTGATCCGGGCGCCGGTCTCGCGGATCTCCTTGACGATGCCCTCGTGGCGCGGGCGGTCCAGGATGACGACCGTGATGTCCTCGGGCGAGGAGTTCTTGGCCTTGGCGACCCGGCGGATGTTGACCGAGACGGGGGCGTTGATGTCGACGAAGTCGGCGGCCTCGGGGCCGGTGACCAGCTTGTCCATGTAGAAGACCGCGGACGGGTCGAACATGGTGCCGCGGTCGGCGGCGGCCAGGACGGCGATCGCGTTCGGCATGCCCTTGGCGTTGAGGGTGGTGCCGTCGATCGGGTCGACGGCGATGTCGACCTCGGCGCCGGTGCCGTCGCCGACCCGCTCGCCGTTGAAGAGCATCGGGGCTTCGTCCTTCTCGCCCTCGCCGATGACGACGACGCCGTTCATCGAGACGGTGGAGATCAGGGTCCGCATGGCGTTGACCGCCGCCCCGTCCGCGCCGATCTTGTCGCCGCGGCCGACCCAGCGGCCGGCGGCCATGGCGGCGGCCTCGGTGACACGGACCAGCTCAAGGGCGAGGTTGCGGTCGGGGGCCTCGGGAGAAACGACAAGCTCGGGCGGAAGGTGGTGGTGCTCGGTCATCGGTGCGCACCTTTCTGTACGGCGACGGCCGGAAAAAAGAGGGTGCTGCGACTCTATCGGTACGTCGACAAAATGAGCAGAGGGGCCCACGTATGAGCACAACACCATGATGCGACCATGGTGGGCGTGGCAGGTATGCGAGGCAGGCAGACGGTACGCGGGATGTTCCAGTCCCTCGGGGTGATCATGGTCGCCGCGGGCGTGATGTATCTCTTCATCCCGCACGACGAGAGCGCGGACCCGGTCAAGGCGAAGGACTACCGGGTCGAGCTCCTGACGGCCCAGCGGGCGGCGCCGTATCCGGTGCTGGCCCCCGAGGGCCTGGGCGAGGGCTGGAAGGCGACGGTCGTCTCGTACAAGCGCGAGAAGTCCGACGCCTGGCAGCTCGGTTTCCTCTCCCCGGACACCCAGTACGTGGCCGTGAACCAGTCCACGGCCGAGCCGGGGAAGTTCGTGCCCGAGGTGACCCAGAAGGCCAAGAACACCGGGAAGACCCAGACGGTCGCCGGTCAGGTCTGGCAGCGCTGGGAGGGCCCGAAGTACGACGCGCTCGTCCGCACGGAGAACGGTGCGACGACCGTGGTGACCGGCACGGCCTCCTTCGAGCGGCTGGCCGAGATGGCCGGCTCGCTGCGGTCGCAGAAGGTCTGATCCGCGGGCGCACGGAGATACGGAGAAGGGCCCCGCACTCGTGGAGTGCGGGGCCCTTCCGTGTGCCGTCAGGCTCAGACGGTGGTGACGACCTCGTCGTAGGAGAGGCGCGGGGAGCGCGGGAACCAGGCGTCCTCGCCCGGCTTGCCGATGTTGACGACCATCAGCGGGGTGTGGTCGTCGTCCAGGAACTCCTTCTGGACGCCGGCGAAGTCCAGGCCGGTCATCGGGCCGGCGGCCAGGCCGGCGGCGCGGACGCCCACGATGAAGTACGCGGCCTGGAGGGCGGCGTTCAGCAGGGCGGAGCCCTCGCGGGTCGGGCGCTCGGCGAAGAACATGTCCTTGGCCTGCGGGAAGTGCGGGAGCAGGGCCGGGAGCTCCTCGTGGAACTCGTTGTCGGCGGAGAGGATCGCGACCAGCGGGGCGGCGGCGGTCTTGGCCTGGTTGCCCTCGGCCATGTGCTTCACCAGACGCTCACGGGCCTCGGGGGAGCGGACCAGGGTGATGCGCAGCGGGGTCTGGTTGAAGGCGGTGGGGCCGTACTTCACCAGGTCGTAGATCGCCTGGACCTGCTCGTCGGTCACCGGCTCGTCGGTGAACGTGTTGGCGGTGCGGGCCTCACGGAAGAGGAGGTCCTGGGCGACGGCGTCAAGGGCGAGAGACATGCTGCGTACCTTCCGGACTGCAAAAGGGGGTCGCTCGTACGGGGGTCGAGCGATGTCTCGACAGTACGCCGCCGATTGGTGAAAATTCAACCAATCCATCCGGATAGTGATCCGGTTCACGTGAAGTTTACATGCGGGGGCGCGGGGGCGCGGGGGTGAAGGGGCGTTGCGGCGGGCGGGCTCACGGGCCCGGGGCCACGGAGCCACTGGCCTACCGGCTGCGGCCCACCGGCCCACGGCTCACCGGCCCCGGCGTACTGGCCCGTCGGCCTACTCGTCGTCCCCGTCCTCCGCCTCGGCGGCGCGCTCCGCCGCCAGGGAGGCGTCGAGACGGGCCCGCGCCCCCTCCAGGCGGCGCCGGCACACCTTCGCCAGCTCCTCGCCGCGCTCCCAGAGCGCGAGTGACTCCTCCAGGGACGTCCCGCCCGCCTCCAGCCGCCGGACGACCTCGATCAGCTCGTCCCGAGCCTGCTCGTAGCCGAGGGCCGCCTCCTCCGCGCTCGTCTCCGTACCGGTGTCCGTACCCGCTGCCATGTGCCGCTCCATCCTTGGTTTCCGTTTCCGTTCGCTCAGGCCGGGTCGGCCACGCGCCGCACCGTGAACTCGCCCTCGGCGACCCTGGCCCGCAGCTCCTCGCCCTCCGCGACCTCCTCGGGCGAGCGGACCACCACGCCGTCCGACCGCTGGAGCACCGCGTACCCCCGCTCCAGCGTCGCGGCGGGCGACAGCGCCCTGACCCGCGCCCGCGTGTGCGAGAGCTCCGAGTCCGCCCGGTCCAGGAGGTGGCCGAGGACCCGCCGGCTCCGGGCGAGGAGCGCCGCGAGCTCGTCCTCGCGGACCTCGACCATGCGCTGCGGGTGCTCCATGACGGGCCGCGCGAGCGCGTGCGCGAGGCCGCGCTCCTCGCGCTCCAGGAGCCCGCGCACGGTCCGCAGCGCCCGGTCCCTGAGGCCGCGCACCCGGTCCAGCTCCTCGCCGACGTCCGGGACGACCTTCTTGGCCGCGTCCGTCGGAGTCGAGGCGCGCAGGTCGGCCACGAGGTCGAGCAGGGGGGAGTCCGGCTCGTGGCCGATGGCGGACACCACCGGCGTACGGCACTCGGCCACCGCGCGGACCAGCTGCTCGTCCGAGAACGGCAGCAGGTCCTCGACGCTGCCGCCGCCGCGGGCGACGATGATCACGTCCACGTCCTCGTGGGCATCCAGCTCCTTGACCGCCTGGATGACCTGGGGGACCGCCTTCACGCCCTGCACCGCGACGTTCCGCACCTCGAAGCGGACGGCGGGCCAGCGCCGGCGCGCGTTCTCCAGGACGTCCCGCTCGGCCGCCGAGGCGCGGCCGCAGACCAGGCCGACGAGGTGCGGCAGGAACGGCAGCGACTTCTTCCGGTCGAGCGCGAACAGACCCTCCGAGGCGAGGCTCCGCTTGAGCTGCTCCAGACGCGCGAGCAGCTCGCCGATGCCGACGGGCTTGATCTCCACGGCCCGCAGCGACAGCTGCCCGCGCGGGGCGTACCACTCGGGCTTGGCGTGCACGACGACCCGCGCGCCCTCCGAGACGACGTCGGCGACGGCGTCGAAGACCTGGCGGTAGCAGGTGACGCCGATGGAGATGTCGTACGAGGGATCCCGCAGCGTCAGGAAGACGACCCCGGCGCCGGGGCGCCGCGACAGCTGCGTGATCTGCCCCTCGACCCAGATGGCCCCGAGCCGGTCGATCCACCCCCCGATCATCCGGGAGACCTCACCGACGGGAAGAGGCGCTTCTGCGGACGTAGTCAGACCCATGGACCGAGCGTAACCGCGCGGTACGACAACGTCAGGGGCGCGGCGGGGTGCGGGTCGGGTCGGGGCCGTTCCGGGCCGCTTCACGCGGGGGTGAACGTGAGAGTCTCTTGGGGCCGCGTCCCACGGGCGGGTATCCGAGGCCCCTCTACGCGCCCGGGCCGTTTGGATCCGTTCCCACGCGCGGCGTGGGCGTCCGGCCC
>NZ_JBEOVH010000010.1:0-74056 GCF_040295385.1 Streptomyces sp. NPDC002825 | reverse complement strand
CCTTCACGCTTCCGCGCCCCACACGCACCCGTGGGCGTCCGGCCCTTCACGCTTCCGCGCCCCACACGCACCCGTGGGCGCCCGGCCCTTCACGCTTCCGCGCCCCACACGCACCCGTGGGCGTCCGGCCCTTCACGCTTCCGCGCCCCACACGCACCCGTGGGCGCCCGGCCCTTCACGCGGCCGGACCCCCTTGCGCGCCCGTGGGCGTTCGCGTCGCGCCCTGGATCGCCAGGACCACCAGGCCCACGCCCAGCCAGACCACACCCACCACCTGCGCGGCCGCCGAGGCCTCGATGATCACCGCGATCAGGATCGCCGCGCCGGTCACCGGCAGGACGACGTGCTTCAGCCAGTGCGGCCTGCCCTCCGCCCGTCGTACGGCGAACCAGCCCACCACGCTCGCGTGCAGCAGGACGAACGCCGTCAGCGCGCCGACGTCGACCACCGAGACCAGGTGGTCGAGGCCGTCGTCGCGCCGCGCCGCCCACAGCGCCGCGATCATCGTCACCGTCGCCGCCACGAGCAGCGCCACCCGCGGGACCCCGCCGTCGGTGCGGGCGAGCAGGTGCGGCAGGCGCCGGTCGCGGCCCATCGCGAACAGCAGCCTGGCGCCCGCCGCCTGCCCCGCCAGCGCGGCGAAGGCCGCACCGATCGCCTTGGACACGGCCACCAGGTCGTGCAGCCAGCCGCCGACCGAGGCGTCCACGGCGTCGTAGAAGGCCGAGCCCTGCTTGGCCGGGTCGGCGGCGAGGTCCGCGGAGGAGACCGGTTCGAGGAGCGCCACCAGCCACGTCTGGGCCACGAACAGGACGCCCGCGAGCGCCAGGCAGAACAGCACCGCCCGCGCCACCTTCGCCGAGCCCCCCGTCACCTCCTCCGCGAACGAGGCGATCGCGTCGAAGCCCAGGTACGACAGGACGGCCACCGACACCGCGCCCACCACCGCAGCGACCGAGAACGAGCCGTCACCGGTGAGCGGCGACCACCAGTCGCGCCGCGCCCCGTCCCGTACGAGCATCACCACCGCCGAGCCGACGAAGACCAGGAGCACCACGATCTCCATCGCGAGCACCGCGAAGCCGACCCGGGCCGCCGCCCGCACGCCCCACAGGTTGAGCAAGGTGGTGACCACCACGGCGATCCCGGTCCACACCCACCGGTCCACCTCCGGGACCAGCGCCTCCATGGCGATGCCCGCGAAGAGGTAGGCGACGGCCGGGATCAGCAGGTAGTCCAGCATCGCCATCCACCCGGCGATGAAACCCGGCCCTTCCCCGAGCCCCTTGCGCGCGTACGTGAAGACGGAACCGGCCTGTGGCGCGACCCGCACCATCTGGGCGTAGCTGAAGGCCGTGAACGCCATGGCGACGGTGGCCACGATGTACACCAGTGCGACGGCCCCGCGCGACTTCGCGTCGAGCGTGCCGAAGACGCCGACCGGTGCCATCGGAGCGATGAACAGCAGTCCGTACACCACAAGGTCGCGGAATCCGAGATTCCGGCGGAGCCTCTCGTGGTCCGCCACCTGCGTCTCCTGTGCCATGGCGCCAGTCTCGGCCAAGGCGCCGCTCCATCGGCTCACCGACGCGGCCTTACGATGGGACGCATGACTGCAACGCCCGCGACGAACCGCCCGAAGCGTGTCCTGCTCGCCGCCCCCCGCGGCTACTGCGCGGGCGTGGACCGTGCCGTGATCGCCGTGGAGAAGGCCCTGGAGCAGTACGGGGCGCCGATCTACGTCCGGCACGAGATCGTCCACAACAAGTACGTCGTCCAGACCCTGGAGCGGAAGGGCGCGATCTTCGTCGACCAGGCGACCGAGGTGCCGCCGGGCAACATCGTGATGTTCTCCGCCCACGGTGTCGCCCCGACCGTCCACGAGGAGGCCCGCGTCGGCCGGCTCGCGACCATCGACGCCACCTGCCCGCTGGTCACCAAGGTCCACAAGGAGGCCGTCCGCTTCGCCAAGGACGACTTCGACATCCTTCTCATCGGCCACGAGGGCCACGAGGAGGTCATCGGCACCTCCGGCGAGGCCCCCGATCACATCCAGCTGGTCGACGGCCCCGAGGACGTCGCCAAGGTCGAGGTCCGCGACCCCTCCCGGGTCGTCTGGCTCTCCCAGACCACGCTCTCGGTCGACGAGACGATGGAGACGGTGGACGCGCTGAAGGAGAAGTTCCCGCAGCTGATCTCCCCGCCGTCCGACGACATCTGCTACGCCACGCAGAACCGCCAGACCGCCATCAAGGAGCTCGCCGGCCAGGCCGAGCTCGTGATCGTCGTCGGCTCCAAGAACTCCTCCAACTCGATCCGCATGGTCGAGGTCGCCAAGCAGGCCGGCGTCCCCGCCGCGTACCTGGTCGACTTCGCCAGCGAGATCGACGAGGCCTGGCTGGAGGGCGTCACCAGCGTCGGCCTCTCCTCCGGCGCCTCCGTCCCGGACGTCCTGGTCCAGGAGGTCCTGGAGTGGCTCGCCGAGCGCGGCTACGCGGACGTGGAGATCGTCAAGACGGCCGACGAGTCCCTGACGTTCTCGCTGCCGAAGGAGCTCCGCAACAAGGACCTGCGGGCCGAGGCGGCGGCCCTGCTCGAAAACGAGTGACGGAGCGCCCCGGCCCGTAACGTTGGGTCCATGAACGTCTTCGGAGTGGACATCGGCGGCTCGGGCATCAAGGGCGCCCCTGTGGACCTGGAGCGCGGCACGCTCGCCGAGGAGCGCCACAAAGTACTGACCCCGCAGCCCGCCACACCCGACGGTGTGGCGGGCTGTGTCATGGAGGTCGTGCAGCACTTCGGCTGGACGGGACCGGTGGGAGTCACCTTCCCGGGCGTCGTGACGGGCTCCACGATCCGTACGGCCGCCAACGTCGACAAGTCCTGGATCGGCGTCGACGCCGGCGCCATGCTGAGCGAGCGGCTCGGAGGGGTCCCGGTGACCGTCCTGAACGACGCGGACGCGGCCGGGATCGCGGAGATGACCTTCGGCGCGGGCCGTGGCCGCAAGGGCACGGTGATCCTGCTGACCCTCGGCACGGGCATCGGCTCCGCCGTCTTCGTCGACGGCCGCCTCGTCCCCAACACCGAACTGGGCCATCTGGAGCTCAAGGGCCACGACGCGGAGACCCGCGCCTCGACGAAGGCCAAGGAGGACGAGGACCTGACCTGGGAACACTGGGCGACCCGCCGGCTGCGCAAGTACCTCGCGCACGTGGAGATGCTCTTCTCGCCGGAACTGTTCATCATCGGCGGCGGCGTGAGCCGCAAGGCGGACAAGTTCCTGCCGCTGATCGACGGCATCCGCGCGAAGATCGTCCCGGCGGAGCTGCAGAACAACGCGGGGATCGTGGGGGCGGGGATGGCGGCGGAGCGGACGGTCTGAGGGGGCTGGGGGCGCGGATCCGGGATCCAATATCCGACATACGAATACCGAATATTGGATCCGAATATTGGATCCGAGCGCCGGGACCTCGGAGCAGGGATCCAGGCTCCGGGCTCCGGGCTCCGGGCTCCGGGCTCCGGGCTCAGGGCTCAGGGCTCAGGGCTCCGGGCTCCGGGCTCCGGGCTCAGGCTCCGAGATCCGGGATCCGGGATCCGGGATCCGGGATCCGGGCTCCTGGCTCCGAGATCCGAGATCCGAGATCGAGATCCGGGATCAGGGCTCCGGGATTCTGGATCCCGCTTACGCGACCGGGCGGCGGCCCGCCGCCGGGGTCCGCCCGCCCGGGCCCTCGCCCGAGGCCGCGCGGGACGCGTTGCGCTGGTGGCGGCGGCCCATGTCGCGGACCTTGCGGACGCTCGCGATGACGCCCGCGACGAGGGTGCCGCCGTAGAGCCAGCCGGCGTGCACGGCGAGGGCGGTGACGACCGCCATGGCCTGGCCGCCGAAGCCGCCCGTGCCGCCCGCGATGGGGACGACGCCGACGGCGAAGGCGATGGGGACGCCGATCGGGGCGGTGACGAGGTCGGCGGTCCGGACCCAGAGCGCCGTCAGGGCGCTGACCGGCAGGAACAGCACGCCGTAGACGACGGGGGAGCCGTCGAAAAGCAGCTGGTCGAGGAGGCCGAGGGCCAGCATGACGGCCGAGGCGAAGAGCCCGGCGCCGAGCCCGGTGAGGCGGGGCGAGGGGAGCCGGCGCAGGGCCAGGACGACGGGCGGCACGGGCCGGCGTCCGGCGGGCCGCCCGGGGGCGCGGCCCACGGGGGCGCCGGGTGCGGCCGCCACCCCGGCCCGCTCCACGCGGGCGCGACCGGGCGCCCGCCCGGCTCTGCCGGTCACGCGGTAGACGGCCGCGCCCTCCACGAGCGCGCCGGGCGGTGCGACCGGCGGCGTGGCGGGGGTCTGCGGCCTTCGGCGGCCTTGCGGCTGACTTGTCCTGTGCTGCTCCACACGACCAACGTAGGTCGGAAGGGGGCGGGAACCGGGTCCGGGACACGCCCTTTGGGTGACCTTGCCCATGAGAACGGCCGAAGGCGGGCGTCACCGGCTGGTTCGGGGCGCCCGTAAACTGGGGGATCGGCCCACCATCCACACCTTCAGGAAGTCGCCACCGTGTCGCTCACGATCGGAATCGTCGGTCTGCCGAATGTCGGCAAGTCGACCCTGTTCAACGCCCTGACCAAGAACGACGTGCTGGCGGCCAACTACCCGTTCGCCACGATCGAGCCCAACGTCGGCGTCGTCGGTGTCCCCGACGAGCGCCTCACCAAGCTCGCGGAGATCTTCGGCTCCCAGCGCATCCTCCCGGCGACGGTCGACTTCGTCGACATCGCGGGCATCGTGCGCGGCGCGAGCGAGGGCGAGGGCCTGGGCAACAAGTTCCTCGCGAACATCCGCGAGTCGGACGCGATCTGCCAGGTCATCCGCGCCTTCAAGGACGAGAACGTCGTCCACGTCGACGGCAAGGTCTCGCCGAAGGACGACATCGAGACGATCAACACGGAGCTGATCCTCGCGGACCTCCAGACGATCGAGAAGGTGCTGCCGCGCCTCCAGAAGGAGATGCGGATCAAGAAGGACACGGCGCCCAAGGTCGCCGCCGTCGAGGCCGCCCAGGCGATCCTGGAGAAGGGCGACACCCTCTTCTCGCAGGGCATCGTCCAGGGCTCGGAGAAGGCGGAGCTCCTGCATGACCTCCACCTCCTCACGACGAAGCCGTTCCTGTACGTCTTCAACGTGGACGAGGACGAGCTGACGGACGAGGCCTTCAAGGCCGAGCAGAGCGCCCTGGTCGCCCCGGCCGAGGCGATCTTCCTCAACGCCAAGCTGGAGGCGGACCTCGCCGAGCTCGACGAGGAGGACGCCATGGAGCTCCTCCAGTCCGTCGGCGCCGAGGAGCCCGGCCTGGCCACCCTCGCCCGCGTCGGCTTCGCCACCCTCGGCCTGCAGACCTACCTGACGGCCGGCCCGAAGGAATCCCGCGCCTGGACGATCAAGCAGGGCGCGACGGCCCCCGAGGCGGCCGGTGTCATCCACACCGACTTCCAGAAGGGCTTCATCAAGGCCGAGGTCATCTCCTTCGCCGACCTCGTCGCGACGGGCTCGGTCGCCGACGCCCGCGCGGCCGGCAAGGCCCGTATGGAGGGCAAGGAGTACGTCATGCAGGACGGCGACGTCGTGGAGTTCCGCTTCAACGTGTAGCGGGTCGCATAGCGTGACGTGAATGATCTGGCAAATATGCAGGTCAGGGGGTCTGGCTCGTCGGAGACAGGCCCCCTTTTTCGCGCCCGTGCTGACTTGGTGCTGACCTGAAGGCACCGCTCATCACCCCTCTCCATCCCTCCCCTGCTGGCTTGGTGCTGACTGTTGGGGTGCTGAGGCGGCATGGCATCTGCGGTGGACGTGTGGCAACGATGTGGCCGGTGAAGCTGGCTGTGCGGCGAGTGGCCCCCGTTGTCAGTCCCCGCCGGTACGCTTCCCAATGTCACGACAGTTGGAGGAAAAGACATGGGCACCTCGGGGCGTCTCAGCCTGTCTTGGATCAATAAGGACAGGTCGCTCATCAGTACCCAGGACGGCGGCTACGAGTGGGTCGACCGGGACGACTTCCGCGTGACCGAGACGCGCCTCCTCCGTGATGTCGGGACTGTGGGAGAGGTGCACGACGACCTCAAGCGCGCCGAGGACAACCTGCTGATCACGGGCGACGGCGGAGATGTGCTTAGGTCGCTCACGCGACTCCCTGAGTTCGCAGAAAAGTACCGCGGCAAGGTGAAGCTCGTATACATCGATCCGCCGTTTAACACTGGCCAGGCTTTCGAGCACTACGATGACGGAGTGGAGCACTCTGTCTGGCTCACAATGATGCGTGAGCGGCTGCTTCTAATTCGGGATCTCCTGGCGGAAGACGGAAGTCTATGGGTGCATCTCGACGACTCGGAGATGGCGTACTGCAAGGTGCTGCTTGATGAGATCTTCGGGCGTTCAAATTTCGCTGCAACGGTTGTGTGGGAGACCGACGCGGGTAGGCGAAATGACACTGCCATCAGTACGGTTCAGGACTACATTCTGGTATTCGCCAAGAATTGGAACGCGTGGCGTCCGACCAGGAACCTTCTTCCGCGTACAGCCGACCAGGAAAAGCGGTACAAGAATCCAGATGGCGACCCCCGGGGGGCGTGGCTTCAGGGAGCGGATAGTACGGCGAAGTCCGGCTCGGAGGCCATGCGCTATCCGGTCACACTCCCGTCGGGTCGCGTCGTTACCCCTCCGAGTGGTGTTTACTGGCGTTTCTCCAAGGAGAACTTTGAGCGTGCGCTTGAAGAGGGGCGTGTTTATTTCGGCAAAGACGGTGACAGGATGCCTATCGTCAAGAGGTACCTGTCGGAAGTCCAGTCGGGCGTAGTTCCTCGGACTTGGTGGCCGGCCTCGGAGGTTGGTAGCAACATGAGTGCCAAACGTGACCATTTCCGAAAGATGTTTCCCGATGTCCCGGCATTCGCAACACCGAAGCCCGAAGGCCTCATGGAGCGTGTAATTGCTATCGCATCCAATCCTGGCGACATCGTTCTTGACTGCTTTGGTGGATCGGGTACCACGGCTGCGGTTGCCCATAAAATGTGTAGGCGCTGGGTCACTGCCGAGCGAGAGCCCGCGACCGTTGCAACATTCTTGCGACCTCGTCTTGAAATGGTCGTTAATGGCGAAGAGCCCGGTGGAGTAACTGCTTCCGTTGGATGGGAAAAGGGCGGGGGGTTCCGTCACTTGGAGGTCGCGCCGTCGATGTACGAGTGCATGGGCAACCGGGTGCTCCTTGCTCCGTGGGTGGTGGGAGATGCCTTCGCTG
Organism: Streptomyces sp. NPDC002825; assembly: GCF_040295385.1. Lineage (NCBI taxonomy): Bacteria > Bacillati > Actinomycetota > Actinomycetes > Kitasatosporales > Streptomycetaceae > Streptomyces > Streptomyces sp. NPDC002825. The sequence goes on along the minus strand of NZ_JBEOVH010000010.1, from coordinate 66,767 downwards.
AAGCCGCCTGTGCGCAGACTCCCGGCTTCGCTCTGGAGCGGGAAGCAGAGCCGCCGTTCGTCGGACGCAAGGGGCGGCAGCGTCTGGCGGTTATCGATGGGCTCGTATCCGAGAGCACGGTCCATTCAGTCGTTGAGGCCCTGAGCGAGAACGAGAGAGTTCTGATCGTGGCCAAGAGTTACCTGCGCGAGGCGGCAAGCCTTCTGGAGAGGCTCAGCCCCGGCTCGCGTATCAAGAAGGCTCCCCAGGACCTGTTGGACATGAAGGGACGTGTGCTGCGTTGAGCTGGACACTCACATACGACCAAGCGGCGATCGAGGACCTGGCTACCCGCATGGAACTGCGGGACCCTAATCGTCGCGCCGTGGCCAAGGTCGTCGAGGAGATCCAGTCGGGGGACGGGCGGGAAGTCGTCTGCGACCTGGCAACCGGCGTGGGCAAGACGTACATCTGCCGGGCCCTGATCGACTACCTTGCCGATCAGGGTGTTCGCAACATCCTGATCGTCACTCCTGGCAAGACCATTCAGAGGAAAACAGTCTCCAACTTCAGCCCCGGTCATCCGAAGTTCGTGTCCGGCGCCAACTATGAGCCCACCGTCATCACCCCAGAAAACTACGCAGGCGGTCGTGTAGGGGATGCGCTGCATGATTCGGACGCGCTGAAGGTTTTCATCTTCAACGTTCAGCTGCTGACGAAGCCGACCGTGAAGACCTCGCGCAGCACGTACGTCACTGATGAGTTCATCGGTACCGCCTTGTACGACCACTTGCGTGCGGTCGATGACTTGGTCGTCATCGCCGATGAGCATCACGTCTACCGGAGTGACGCGAAAAAGTTCCACGAGGCGGTCCGGGATCTCCAGCCCCGTGCGCTCGTGGGCCTGACGGCGACCCCTGACGAGGCTGACCGCAAGGTGCCCGACAGGATCGTCTTCCAGTACTCCCTTGCCGAGGCCATTGCTGACGAACTCGTCAAGATTCCCGTCATCGTCTACCGCGAAGACGGGCACACCGACGTTCGCACGCAACTGGCCGACGCCTGCCACCTGCGCAAGGTGAAGGAAGAGACCACCCGAGAGTGGGCTGAGAGGAACGGGCGGCCCATGGTCAACCCTGTCCTCTTCGTGGTCTGCCAGAGTATCGAGGAAGCCACCGAGACCGCCGAGATCCTGGCCGGCCCGGGATTCATCGACGAGCCAGGTGCGGTGTTGCAGATCACCTCTGGCAGCAAGGACGACGCGCTCGAGGCGCTCGCCGGCATCGAGGAGCCGGATTCTCCGGTGCGGGCCGTAGTCTCCGTCGACATGTTGAAGGAGGGGTGGGATGTCAAGAACATCAGCGTCATCGTCGCGCGACGCACCCTCGCCTCTCAGACCCTTACGGAGCAGATCCTCGGCCGAGGTCTTCGGCTTCCCTACGGTGAGCGAGTCGGATTCTCGATGGTCGACTGCGTCGACATCATTGCTCACGAGTCGTACCGGAAGCTTCTGGACTCGAAGGAAGCGCTTCTCGAACACACCCTTCCGCAGCGGTCGGAGCACGGCGGTACATCAGGGGCTGGTGCGAGCACCGCAACTAAGTCCGGAGGCGCAAGCCCTCTGCCCGCTTATCACGAATGCCAGACGCAAGGGATGTTGACGTTCACCGCCGAGGCACCTGTCAGGGACGGCGGGTTCGGTACTGAGACGTCCGAGGCGGTCTACCTCGGTATGGCCGACATGGACCACCGACTCGCCGAAGCGGGGGTGGAGAAGAAGGAGATCCAGCAGGTTATGAAGCCTGCCGAGGGGGCGCCGGTCATCAAGTTCCCAAGCAAGCGCCTGTTGGAGAAGCCGGACACCTACAGCCTGTCCTTCGTCAGCTCCGATGCCGTTGCGGAGAAGGGGAAGCAGTTCAAGCACGAAATAGAGGTTGAGTTGAAGCGCAAGGCGCTGAACGCCTCGCGCGGGCTGGACGGCACCGTGACTGTACAGACGGAGGATCAGAAGTCCGCTGTCGCGACTCAGCGCAGCTGGCCGATCTCGAAGGTTAGGGAAGACCTCGAAGAGAAGATCCTCAATCTGCCGCAGCTGAAGCTCACGGCTGACGAGGTGGAGGCCGCACAGAAGATCGTGCACACGTTCCTCGGGGCGGCGATCGAGATTGACGCAGAGGACAGCACGCCCTGGGAGGAAGCTCGGGCGGAGCTTGCGTTGACCCAGCTGGAGAGGCTTGTGGTCTCCAGTTTCAAGCAGAAGCTTGCGGAGGTCGAACATGAGATCGTCAAGGTGACAGTCCCGCCGCCTGTCCAGCCGTGGCCCGGCCGGACGATGCCTCAGATGCAGATGACCGACAAGGTGATCCGGGGCACGGGGTATACGGGATGGGGCAGCTCGATTCTTCCAGTCGTTCGATTCGACGCACTGTCCACCGAAGTCAAGCTGGCGAGGCTGATGGATGTCAGCCCCAAAGTTGACTGGTGGCTCCGGCTTGAGTCGCAGAGCGGAACGTACATCCAACTCGACAACGGGTCCCGGTACTTCCCGGACTTCATCGCCATAGACAAAGACGGCGTGCGGTGGCTCGTTGAAGGCAAGTCCAACGCGGAGGCGTCCAGCGAGACGGTCCTGGCCAAGAAGGCTGCCGCTGAGGCTTGGGTCAAGGAGGTGACCGATCGTGGAGACTTCGGCGCGTGGAAGTATCTATTCGCCACTGAGGATCACTTGAGTCAGGCGAACAGTTGGGACACCCTACTGACGATCACGGGCGCCCGCGGATAGCAGGTCGGATCACTACGGAGGACTCCAGTTCGGCGACTGGAGTCCTCCGAACGAGGCGTATCCCTTCTTGGCCGAGATGAGCCCGGGCGTGTCGGCCCGCTGCTACGGTCGCCCGTATGACGCTCTCGGTACCTTCGGCTCGTGCTGTCGATCTGGGGGTTGAATCGGTTGATGAGGTTCTCGATTGTGTGGAGCGGTCGCTTCAGACACGGCTGAATCGGGACACCGTCATACGCAAGCGCCGCTCGATTGGCCTTCGGACGGACCGCGATACGTGGGTGCGTATCGAGCGGCGCGGGCTCGGCCGGATCGGGGTCCAGGGCGGGACGGCACCGCGTCCGGGGAAGCCCTGCGCGTAATCGCGAAGCCGGCTTGGCTCGCTGGCGTTGCGTGGCCGGATGAGACGGAGCCCGTGATGTAGCGGGTGGACGAGACGGAGTTGCGGCCCGGGGCCCTGGTGGGCAGCGCCGTCGTGGCGGAGGGGCCGCGGCTGTCCGAGCAGTGTTGGGCCGCGCTGAACACCTCTCTGGACGCCCGCGCAGCACACCAACCGGATCGCGACGCCGGATATCGAGACACCCACGCAGGAGTTGGTCACCAGAACGATTCACGGGGTCTTCCCCGGCGTCGATACGGCAGTGGCCGAATGGCGTCCGGCCCACGCGGATCTCAACTGGGCGAACATGACGACGTCGGCGTTCTGCGTGTTCCACTGGGAGGACTGGGGCATGGCCCCGCGCGGCCTGGGCGCTGCGAATCTGTGGGGCGCCTTCCTCGCCGTGCCCGCCCTGGCCGACCGCGTCCGCGGCGAGCGGCGTGACGATCTGGAGAGCTGGGACGGAAAGCCGATGACGCTGTTTGTCGCCGCGAAGATCCTCGGCCCCTACGCCGACCCGGACGACCCCCGGCTGGGGGCCGCCCGGGAGACGGCGGAGCGAGTGTTGAAGGATCTTCTCAGGCGGGCTGACGGCGAGCATGGAGGAGCCGCCCGTACTCCCGGATCACCTGGGCGTCGACCTCGTACGCCAGGGCGCCAGTCAGCTCCCGCAGGTGGTCGACGTCGTCTGTACCGACCGCGACCGCGTCGACCCGGGGCAGGCCGAAGGCCGAACGGAACGCCGCCTGGACCCTCGTGGCTGGCGGGGAGTCCCGTAGGAAGATCCGCGGGTCGACTTCCCCCACACCGCCTCGGTCGTACTCCCGCCGAAGGGGCTCATGCACCATCCCCGCGACGGCCGCCACCGTGTCACCAGGGCCTCGGCCGCTTCGAAGACGTCGACACTCACCAGCAACCCTGACCGGACCATGAGGACGTCAGGGCGGGGCGCGTCCAGTTCCACGAGCGGGCGCGGGTTCCAGCTCGACACCCCCCACACACACAGCCCCCCGCCCTCGCGGCGTCGGCCAAGACCGCACACGCGCGCGCAGGCGTCTCGGCGTCGGGGTGGGAGTGCTCGGGGTTGTGGAGGAGTACCGTGTCCGGCTCCCGTCCCAGATCCTGCGCGGCCCGCTCGACTCCGGCGCGCAGCCGGGCGGCGGCGAGGGAGTGTTCCCCAGGGAGTACCCGACCTTGGCGGAGACCGAGAACTTCGGCAGGAGATCGCCGCTCCAGTCCGGTGGCGTCGCCCGTTCCAGGCAGGCGCGATACGCGCCGCGCACGGGCTCGACGGCGCCGTCGATCTTCAGCCTCGCCAGGGCCATCGCCGACCATTCCCGGACGGTGGAGTCGTCGCTGCTCAGAAGGGTGATCAGAGCGGGGCCGCAGCGTGGGTCCGCCACCTCTTCGAAGACCTCGATGGCGGTCAGCTGCCCGAAGTCGCCCAGGGAGGGCGGTCCGTCGATGACGGCGGGGATGGCGTCGGAGCCGATACGGATCAGTTCCGCGCGGGCGTCGTACGACGGGCCGGTCGAGTCGTCGAGCTGCTTGACGAGTCCCTCGATGGGCGTGGTCATGGGTGATCGCGACGCCAGAAAGCGGGAAGCCACCAGCAGAGCACCGAGTGGTCGTTGGGCCACGGGGCGCGGTCCTCGGCCGCCCAGTCCTCGAAGGAGTCCCGTGTCAGATCGACGGGGCGCCAGGCGGGGGCGAGCTGCTCGTCCTCGGCCGGCGGGCGGACGTGCCGCAGGCCGCGCCGGTCGCAGGTGATGAATTCCTGGTAGTTCCGCCGGGCCTCGATCACGGAGACCTTGTTCGCGCCGCCGGCCATGGTCGGCCAGTGGAACTGGACCCCGTCGTCCTCCCAGTGGCAGACGGGGCAGATCTCGTACGAGTCGGGCATCGCGCCCAAGACGCGGTGCCCGCAGCACGGGCAGGGGGAGGAGTCGCTCACCTGCGCAGTGTCGTTGCAGGTTCCGCCTGTGTGCCAGGAATTTCTCTGCCTCGGCACCCCCGGCCCGGGTCAAGGAGGGCCCCCGTCCGGGACGGCCAGGGTGCCGGGGCTGTGCACAGGGATGTTCGGTATTGTGTTCGGATCGAACATCGTCACACTGCGCTACGGCCTCGTCTTACCGTGTATCCGGGTCGTTCGAGAGGGCTGTGGCAGGGAGGGCCTTTGCGTTACCCAGCCGCGGCGCAGTTCCTGCGTAACGCGATACCCGACGTCATCCATGCCTATCAGATGGCGTTGAGGACGGTCCGCAGTCCCCTGGTCATGCGCAAGGAGGCGTGGCCGAAGTGCCGCGACCAGGCGCAGGCGATCGTGGAGGACTGCGTCGCGCGACTGACCGGGGACGGCCCGCTCGAGTCGGCCGAAGCCTGGCGGTACTCGCATCTCGTGGGCACCGACCGTGCCCACCAGGGAATCGCGGTCGCCGAGTCGGTGCGTGCGGTGGAGATCCTGTGGAACGCCATGCAGCCGACCATCAACTCCGCCGTGCAGCACGAGGCGCCCGCGCGGCGGGCCCCCGCGCTGTTGCTGATCAGCAACGCGTTCCGCTCCAGCGCCGGAAGCCGGCTCTACGCGGGCGCCGTCGGCTACGGCGGGGCCACCGCCCGGCCCTCCGACGCCCTGCCGGACGATGACGACGCCGCGGCCGCGGCGGGCGCCTCCGATGCGGCGCCGATGCACGCCGGGGTGGGCGTGGCGTTGTCCCGGCGTGAGAAGGAGGTGCTCGACGGGGTGGCGAAGGCGATGACGAACAGCCAGATAGCCCGCCAGCTCGGCATCACCACGGCGACCGTGAAACGGCATCTCAACAACATCTACGGCAAGTTGGGCGCCGTCTCCCGCATCGACGCCGTCAACAAGGCCTTCGGCCGCTACTGACACGCGGACGGCGGCACGGGCGGCGGTCACGCCGGTCCGTGCAGCAGGAGCACGAGCAGCATGGCGACGTTCGCCGCGAACTGGGTGCGCATGAACACGCGGTACGCACTGCGGCGGGTCTTCCTGTCCCTGTCGGCGGCCCGGGCCGTACGGACGATCTGCACCACCATGCAGACGGCTCCGATCGCCAGGGGGACCGCCCCGGCCAGCGTCAGCGGAGCCCAGACCAGCGCCGCCGCCACCCCGCCCGCTCCGACGAGGAGAGCACCCGCCACCGCGACCGCGCGGGCGCGGGCGGCACCGTGGCGCACGGCCACGGTCCGGCGCCCGCCGACGGCGTCTCCCTCGACGTCACCGAGGTCCTTGACGACCGCTCCCACCAGGGCCATCCAGGCGCTCATCACCGTGGCGAAGACCAGCCCGGAAAGGCCCGGTTCGCCTTCCACGGCAACGGCACCCGACGCGAACGAGGTCCAGCCGAGTCCGAACACCACCACCGCGCAGGTGCTGCTCCAGCGCTTCGCGGGAAACGGCGGCGCCGAGTAGAGCCAGCCCAGCAGCAGGAACACCGCCACCCACAGGGTGAGCCCGGGGACCCACAGCGACAGCAGAAGGGAACCCGCGGCCGCGACCACGGTGAGCATCGCGGCCGTCCGCTCCGGCAGATCACCCCGGGCGATCGGACGCACGGACCCGTTGGCGCGGTCCTCCTTGACGTCCAGCACACCGTTCACGAGGTACGCGGCCACCACGGCCAGCCACCAGACGAGGACCCCGGCGACGAGACGCGGTGCGTCCGCCAGATCCCCGGAGGAGAAGGCGGCGCCCACCGTGAACCGCAGGAGGAACACGATCTGAACGACCGGCCGTGCCTCGACCAGGCTCAGCCGCGCGCAGCGGAGGCCACGGAGAAGCGAAACACGAGGCTGCGACTCGGGGTTGAGGACTCTGCCGGAGGTCAATGTCACGGCGTTCAGCCTACGAGGATCGTGTCGTCCCGGGCCGTGAGTACACCCAAGGGTGTAGGCGGGCCCTCGCGCCGGCCGCTGCCGGCCGACGGGCCCGGTGCATCCTTGGGTGTAGTTCCGCCTGCCCGCCGCTCCCGGTTGACATCGTATGGACCCACCGAGGAAGCCAGAGGGAGTCGGAGGCGGCAGGCATCAAAAATGCCCGGCCCGTGACCTCCCATCTGCGGAAGACCGCCTGAACCGATCGCCGGAACACCGCCGGTTCAGGCCGGCTTGCACTGCTCGATTCAGGCAGCGGGAATACGTTCACTTCTGTGACGTGCCGTTCCGCTTTCGGGAGGTAAGCGAAGTGGATTACCACATGGGTACGGTCACCTTGGGTGGCGCACTGCCGGAGAAACTGGAAGCGATCGCTGCGGCCGGATTTTCCGGCATCGAATTGATGGAATGGGACCTGCAGAGTTCCTCGGCGTCCTTCGCCCGGTCCGTGGCGGACGGCCTCGGCCTGGACATCGTCAATTACCAGCCGCTCAGGGACTTCGAAGGCGGTCCCAGGGACCAGCTGGTGGCCAGGCTGGACCGGGCCGAGCGAGTCTTCGACCGCATGGAGCAGCTGGGGACGAGCACGCTGATCCTGTGCAGCAACGTCACCGACGTTTCCGAGCTCGACGACGACGCGGTCGCCGACGACCTGGCGCGGCTGGGCGAACGGGCCGCGGCCCGAGGGTTCTCCATCGGTTACGAAGCGCTGTCCTGGGGCCTGCGGGTCCGTACGTTCCGTCAGGCGTGGAGCGTGATCGAGCGTTCCGGTGCCGGAAACATAGGTCTGGTGCTGGACAGTTTTCACACGCTCGCGCTGAACGACCCTTTCGGAGATCTGGCCGACGTCCCCGTGGAACGCATCGCGCTGGTACAGGTGTCGGACGCCCCCCGGATGGATCTCGACGTGAAGTCCTGGAGCCGGCACCACCGCTGTCTGCCGGGCGAGGGGGATTTCGATGTGGCCGCATTCCTGGCGCCCGTACTGGCCAACGGCTACGACGGCCCGATCTCGCTCGAGATATTCAATGATCACTACAAGGAGCAGCCCCCTGCACCCCTGGCGCGAAAGGGCATGACCGCTTTGCGCGAGGTCGCATCGGCGGCGATGGATCCGGCAGTCGGAAGGAAGGCACTGCGATGAGCACGGAATACGAGATGTTCGACTTCCCGGAGGTCGAACCCGGTCCGGAGAAGCCGTTGGTGCTCGGCCCGGCGGGCGAGGTCTTCAACTTCGTGCAGACCGGTGAGAGCAACGGCGGCAAGTTCCTGTTCTCCAAGCTGACCGTGCCGCCGCACGTCGGCCCGCCGCCGCACATACATCACCGTACCGACGAGTGGTTCTACGCGCCGAACGGCGGGTTCAGCATCTTCATGGGGCCGACCGAGTTCCCCGACCTGGACATCACGCCGGGCAACGGTGCCGAGAAGGAGACCGTTGTCATGCTGCCGATGCGCCCGAAGGAACTGCTCTACGTTCCCCACAACTACACGCACGGTTTCGTCAACACGACGAACGTCAACCAGGAGATGTGGCTGGTCTGGTCGCCCGATACGCCGGAGAGCTCGATCCTCCCGTACTTCATGAACGCAGGAAAGGTCGTGACCAGCAAGCACGACATCACGGAACCGGATTTCCTGTCCCGTATCCGCCTCGTCTCCAAGGCCCGCGACTACGGCATCAATCAGAGCGCGGACTTCTGGGACTTCGTCAAGGACGTCGTGGAGGACAGGCCGGACTGGCTGCCGAGCGACAACCGCAAGACGCTGCTGAATCTCATCCATGACGAGATCGAGGAGCAGGCGTAGCTCCATGGCCATCGACAAGGAGAATTCCATCGCCGTCGTCGGCGGCGGACTGGGCGGAGCCGCGACGGCCGCGCTGCTCCAGCAGGCCGGCTACTCCGTCGCGGTTTTCGAACAGGCGGGCACGTTCGAGCCGGCCGGCGCCGGGATCCATCTGACGCCCAATGTGATGCGCGTCCTGGGCCACGCGGGGATCGACGACGCACTCGTCCGGTCCGGATACGTCCCCGAATCGTTCACCAGCCGGAACCTGGTGTCGAACTCCGTCAGGTGCGCACTGCCGCTGGGTGACCATGCGAAGGAGAGGTACGGAGCCCCCTATCTCACCGTCGGCCGCAGCGTCCTCCACCGGGAACTCGTCAACGCCCTGCGGCCGGACACCGTGCGGTACGGCAAGCGGCTGGTGGGGGTCGACGATCACGGCAAGGGGGTGCGCATGCACTTCGCCGACGGCACCACCGCCGAAGCCTCCTGCGTCATCGGTGCCGACGGCCTGGGATCCCAGGTCCGTGAGGTGATGCACGGCGCCGAACGCCCCGGTTTCTCCGGCCAGATCGCGTACCGGGCGACCGTGCCCGCGGACACCCGGATCCCCGTCGACAGGCGGTGCATCACCAAGTGGTGGGCCGACGAGAGCTTCGTCATCGGCTACCCGATCGATTCCCGCAGCGGTGACTACTACTTCGTCGCCGGCACGGCGGCCGAGGCGTGGACGCATCCACAGTCCTGGGTCGACGGCGACAAGGACGAGATGCTGGATGCCTTCGCCGGCTCCTGCGACGAAGTCCTCAGCCTGCTCCGTGCGGCTCGGTCCCTGAGCAAGTGGCCGCTCTTCGAGCGCCCGCCGCTCCAGCAGTGGGGCCGAGGGCGCATCGCGCTCCTCGGCGACGCCTGCCACCCCATGCGGCCGCACATGGCCCAGGGAGCGGCCATGGCCATCGAGGACGGCGTGCTGCTGCTGCGCTGCCTGGAAGCCGAGGAGGAGACCGAGGCGGCGTTCTGGCGCTACGCCGAGAGCCGCAGGGAACGCACCGGCCGGGTCCAGGCCGTGTCCGCCGAGAACTCGTGGCTCAGGGATCCCGAAGACCCGGCCTGGGTCTTCGGCTATGACGCGATGACCGTCGATCTGCACCCACCCGCACTGATCCGCAATGACTCGCACTGATCCACATTGATCTGCGTTGATCTGCATTGACTCAGGAGACATTCCACGTGTACGACACTGACGTCCTGATCGTCGGGAGCGGTCCCGCGGGGGCATCCGCAGGATTGATGCTGAGCACGTACGGCATCGACAACCTCGTGATCACGAAGCACCGCTGGCTCGCCGACACTCCGCGCGCGCACTACAAGAACCAGCGCACCATGGAGGTCTTCCGGGACCTGGACGTGGCGGACGAGATCCTTGCCAAGGCCTCGCCCAAAGAGGTCATGGGCAACGTCGTCTTCTGCACCAGTCTGGTGGGTGAGGAACTGGGCCGGCTGCCCTACGGCGCCAACAGGGCCCGACGGCAGAGCGACTACGCGCTGGCCAGCCCCGCCGAACACTGCGACCTGCCGCAGACCCTGCTCGAACCCATCCTGTTGTCCAACGCCGCGGCGCGCGGCAGTCACGTGCGCTTCGACACGCAGTTTCTGCGGCTCGACCAGGACAAGCACGGTGTCACCGCGCACGTCCTGGACAGGCTGAAGCGCGAGCGTTACGAGATCCGGGCCAAGTACCTGATCGGTGCGGACGGCGGCAACAGTCTCGTGGCCGAACAGATCGGCCTGCCCATGGAAGGGCACATGGGGCTCGCCGGCAGCATCAGCATCATCCTGCACGCGGACCTCTCCCACCTGGTGGCCCACCGCCCCGGCTATCTGTGGTGGATCATGCAGCCGGGTGCCGATGTCGGAGGCATCGGCATGGGCCTCCTGCGCATGGTCAGGCCGTGGAACGAGTGGCAGATCGTCTGGGGCTACGACATGAGCGCGGGCGAGCCCGACGTCTCGGAGATCGACGCGGTCGGCATCGCCCGTCAGCTGATCGGCGACGACTCGGTGGACATCACCATCCGCTCGGTCTCGACGTGGACGGTCAACCAGAAGTACGCCACCCGGTACTCCCAGGGGCGGGTGTTCTGCATGGGCGATGCGGTGCACCGTCATCCGCCGTCGAACGGTCTGGGCTCGAACACGTCGATCCAGGACGCCTACAACCTGGCGTGGAAGATGGCGATGGTCCTGAAGGGGCAGGCCTCGGACCGGCTGCTGCGTACGTACGACCAGGAACGCGCGCCGATAGGCAAGCAGATCGTCGAACGCGCGAACAAGAGCATCGAGCAGTTCGGCAGCATCTTCTCCGCCCTCGGACTGGACGCGAACCTGGACGCGGAGCAGATGCGCGTCAACATGCACGGGCTGAAGGACGCCACCCCGGCGGGCGCCGAGAAGCGGAAGATGCTGCGCGAGGCCATCGAGCTCAAGTCCTACGAGTTCGCCACGCAGGGCGTCGAACTCAACCAGCGATACGCATCGGACGCGGTCTGCCCGGACGACACCGCGGAGCCCGCGTGGCAGCGCGATCCCGAGCTGTACTACCAGGCGTCCAGCCGGCCCGGCGCCCGCTTGCCGCATGCGTGGCTCGACCGGCGGGGCACGCAGGTGTCGAGCCTGGACCTCGTCGGCAAGGGCAGGTTCACCCTGCTGACGGGGCTGAGCGGACGCAGGTGGCTCCAGGCCGTCGAGCTTCTCTCGGAGGAGCTGGACATCGAGATCGCCGCGCACGTCATAGGCCCCGGCCACGACGTGCAGGATCTCTACGGTGACTGGGCGGACGTCTCGGAGATACCGGAGGACGGCTGTCTGCTGGTGCGGCCGGATGCGTTCATCGCCTGGCGCAAGGCGGATTCCTCCGCGGCCGTGGACTCGCTGCGCGCAGCCCTGCGCGGGATTCTCGGCGATGCGGCAGCGGCTCGTCCGGACGTGGTGATGAACAAGGAGAAGAAGGCCGCATGACCATCCAGACGTCTTCGAAGGCGGAGTCCGCCGAGCGCGACGGCTCCGGGACGGGGGCCGCTGCCGCCGGCGACATCCGCAGGATGCAGGAACTGATCCGCGGCATGGCGGTCACCCAGATGATCGCTGCGGCCTGCGAGGTCGGACTGCCCGACGCGCTGGACGAGGACGGATCGTCGCTCACGTCCCTGTCCGGTCACCTGAAGGTGCACGCGGGCGTGCTGAACCGGCTCGCACGAGCGCTGTCGTCCCACGGCATATTCGAGGTCGACGCGGACGGCGGAATCCGCCACAACGAAGCCTCGCGCCTCCTGAGGACCACCACGACCGGCCCCTCGCTCCACTGGGCCGCACGGTTCTGGGCGATGCCGGGCATCTGGCGGTCCTGGGGCGCGCTGAGCCGCTCCGTCGGTACGGGCGGGGAAGCGTTCGCGCCGGTCAACGGCCAGGACTTCTTCTCGTACATGAACGGAAGTCCCGAGGAGGAAGCGCTCTATCAGCGCTACATGGCCAGCGGCTACCCGGGGCGCTACGCGGCGATCGCCGACGTGCTCACGGTGGCCCCGGGTGAACGAGTGATCGACGTCGGCGGAGGAACCGGCAGCCTGGCGCGGACGATTCTCGAACGGAACCCGGGCGCGCAGGCCGTGGTGTACGACCAGGCCAGCGTGATCTCGGCCTGGCCGGTGGCGCCGGGGGACGAGCGGCTGAGTACGCGAGCGGGGAGCTTCTTCGACGCGGTGCCCGCGGGCGGAGACGTCTACGTCCTGTCGTGGATCCTTCACGACTGGCCGGACGAGAAGGCGGAGTCCATCCTGCGCAACTGCCGCAGGGCGATGGAGGCCGGGGCACGCATCGTCGTCGTGGACCGCGTACTGAAGGAATCACCGCAGGAGTGCGACCCGCTCGATCTGGTGCTGGATCTGCAGATGCTGGTCCTGCACGGAGGGCGTGAGCGCACACTGGACGATTTCCGGCGGCTTCTGCAAGCGGCGGGCTTCTCCGCCCCCCAGGTGCTGTCCGCGCGTCCGGAGTTCTCCGTCGTCCAAGCACGTGCCGTGTAGACGTCGATTCCCTATTCTGTCGAGAGAGCAATGACCACTGAGAGTGCAACAAGTCGGACGGCGCAGCTTCGCATGTCGCGCGGACTGACCTTCCTGATGGCTCTGGCCTGCGGCGCGGTCGCGGCCAACATCTATTACGCGCAGCCACTGGTGGCTTTGATCGGGCCCGATGTGGGCCTGACGGAGAAGGCCGCGAGTCTCGTGGTGACCCTGACCCAGATCGGCTACGGAATCGGCCTCGTCGTACTGGTTCCGTTGGGTGACCTCTTCGAGAACCGCCGTCTGATCGTGGTCACACTGACGGCGTGCACCGCGGCGCTGCTGAGTGCTTCCGTCGCATCGAACGCCGGTTTCTTTCTGGCCACTTCGCTGGTCATCGGGCTGAGTTCGGTCGTGGTGCAGATGCTGGTTCCCTTCGCGGCTCACCTCGCCCCGGAGGAAAGCCGCGGTCGGATCGTCGGCAACGTCATGAGCGGCCTGCTGATGGGCATCCTGCTCGCGCGGCCCGTGGCCGGCCTGACGACGGATCTGCTCGGCTGGCGAGCGATATTCGCCATCTCCGCCGGTCTGATGCTGGTGCTTGCCGTGACCTTGCGCGCGGTCCTCCCGGAAAGGAAGCCGGGCACCTCCGTCCCCTACCTGGCGTTGCTGGGGTCGATGGGGCAACTCCTGGTCCGCACACCGATCCTGCGGCGTCGGGCGTTCTACCACGCCATGCTGTTCGGGGCGTTCAGTCTGTTCTGGACCGCGGTGCCGCTGATCCTGGCGAGCCCGGCGTGCGGTCTGAGCCAGGGCGGGATCGCCCTGTTCTCCCTGGCGGCGGTGCTGGGAGCGTTCGTGGCACCGGTCGCGGGCCGCATCGCCGACCGCGGTCTGACGAAACCCGCGACGGCCTTCGCGATCCTGGCTGTCGTGGCCTGTTTTCTCCTGGTGCTGGCCAGTGGCGGACATGCTGTCGCGGCCCTGTTCGTCGCGGCGCTCCTGCTCGACGTCGGGATCTCGTGCAACCTGGTCCTGGGGCAGCGAGCGATCTTCTCCCTGGGGGCGGAGATCCGCAGTCGGCTCAACGGCCTCTACATGGCGATCTTCTTCATCGGAGGCGCCGTCGGGTCCGCCGTGGCCAGTTCGGTGTACGCGACGTACGGGTGGTCGGGCATCGCATGGTGCGGTATCGCCTTCCCGTTGGTGGCCGGCCTCTACTATCTGACGGAGCTGGTGCCCGGACGTCCCGCGCCGGCCGAATGATCCGCCCCTTTCTCGTACCGACACCGAAGGCCGGCGAAAACCGGTCAACGGTGGCCCGGATGCAGGAATATGGGCATCGCCGCCCTCCGGGAAGCTAGGATTGTCCTCGCATTCCCGTGTTCAACGCGTGAACTTGCCTGAGCCGTCACGAACGGATTCGCTCTGCTCCGACGAGAGTGCTCATTCCTCGGAGCCGCCGAGCGCGTAGTCGTCACCCGACGCCGCTCCTAGCGCGCCATCTCGTAGTACCGATTCCCGGACCTACCGTCCGTGCACTGCCGAATTCCGCGCGCTGTCCTTCGAATCAGTCTTGCGAACGGGCGTCCTCCTCTCACCCCACTCGGGTCGGCAGGAGCGCCCAGCATTCGAGCCGAGCCAACAGGAAACGAGCAGATGACCGAAGAGATGACAGGCGCTCAAGCTCTGGTCAGGGCTTTGGAGCACGTCGGAGTGGACACCGTCTTCGGATATCCGGGCGGCCACATCCTGCCCGCCTACGATCCGCTGTACGACTCGACCGCCATCCGCCACGTACTGGTGCGGCACGAGCAGGGCGCCGGACACGCCGCGGAGGGGTACGCCCAGGCGACCGGCAAGGTCGGCGTCTGCATGGCCACTTCAGGACCGGGCGCCACCAACCTGGTCACTCCGATCGCCGACGCGTACATGGACTCCGTCCCGATGGTCGCCATCACCGGTCAGGTGCCGGGCGGCCTGATCGGCACGGACGCCTTCCAGGAAGCCGACATCTGCGGCATCACCCTGCCGATCACCAAGCACAACTTCCTGGTGACCGAGGCCGGCGACATCGCGCGCACCATCGCGGAAGCCTTCCACATCGCCTCCACCGGCCGTCCGGGCCCGGTGCTCGTCGACATCACCAAGGACGCGCTGCAGGCCCGCACCGCGTTCCACTGGGAGCCGGTGACGCACCTGCCGGGCTACCGGCCGGTCACCCGGCCGCACGCCAAGCAGATCCAGGAGGCGGCCAGGCTGATCTACGAGGCCGAGTGCCCGGTGCTGTACGTCGGCGGCGGGGTCCACAAGGCCGGCGCCTCGGCGGAACTGCTCCGCCTGGCAGAGCTGACCGGCATCCCGGTCGTCACCACGCTGATGGCCAGGGGCACCTTCCCCGACAGCCACCCGCTCCACATGGGGATGCCCGGCATGCACGGCAGCGTCTCGGCGGTGGGCGCACTGCAGAGGGCGGACCTGCTCATCGCCCTGGGCGTGCGGTTCGACGACCGGGTCACCGGGCAGCTGTCGTCGTTCGCACCGCGGGCCAAGGTCATCCACGCGGACATCGACCCGGCGGAGATCTCCAAGAACCGGGCGGCGGACGTACCGATCGTGGGTGACTGCAAGGAGGTCATCGGCGCCCTCGTCGACGCGATCGAGCAGCCCGGTGACTACGCCGGGTGGCGTGCGCAGCTCGACAAGCTGAAGGAGACCTACCCGCTGGGATACCAGGACTTCGCGGACGGCTCTCTGGCTCCGCAGTACGTCCTGGAAAGGCTCAGCTCCCTCGTCGGGCCGGAGGCCCTCTACGTGGCCGGCGTCGGCCAGCACCAGATGTGGGCGTCCCACTTCATCGGCTTCGAGAGGCCCGGCGCCTTCATCACCTCCGGCGGCCTGGGCACGATGGGTTTCGCCGTGCCCGCCGCGATGGGCGCCAAGATGGGGCGGCCGGACACGGTGGTCTGGGCCATCGACGGAGACGGCTGCTTCCAGATGACCAATCAGGAGCTGGCCACCTGCACGCTCGAAGGCGTGCCGGTCAAGGTCGCGATCATCAACAACGGCAACCTCGGCATGATCCGCCAGTGGCAGTCGCTCTTCTACGACGAGCGGTACTCCAACTCCGACCTGAAGACGGCCCAGCGCGTCCCCGACTTCGTGAAGCTGGCGGAAGCCTACGGCTGCGTCAGCCTGCGGTGCACCCGGCCCGAGGACGTGGACGACACGATCGCCAAGGCGATGGAGATCAACGACGTGCCGGTGGTCATCGACTTCGTGGTCCACGAGGACGCCATGGTCTGGCCCATGGTCCCCGCCGGGACCAGCAACGACGACATCAAGATCGCCCGGGACATGACTCCGCGGTGGGAGAGCGAAGACTCATGAGCACACACACCCTGTCGGTCCTCGTCGAGGACAAGCCCAGCGCGCTCACCCGGGTCACCGCCCTCTTCAGCAGGCGCGGCTTCAACATCGACTCGCTCACCGTCGTCGCGGCCGAAGGGGAGGGCTTCTCCCGGGTCACCCTCGTGGTCGACGCGGACGACACACCGCTGGAGCAGGTGACCAGGCAACTCGACAAGCTCATCAACGTGCTGAGCGTCACGGAGGTCGGCCGTACGCGGCCGGAGTCCGTGTAACGGCCGAACAGGAGCGGGGGACTCCGTCCCGCCCTCGGCGAGGCCGGCCGGACTCGTGCGAGTCCGGCCGACTTCTACGTGCCTCCGCGTGCCCCCGCGTACGTCCCTGTGCCTCCGCGGACGTCCGCGTAACCACCGCGCACGTCCGCGCACCTCCGCGTGCTCAGGCGTGCGGGACCGCCGTCGCGAGGACCACGTCGAACTCCTCCAGGCTCTGGGTGGTCGCGCGGGCCGTCTTCGTGGCCTCTCCGCGGATCGCCGCGATGGCCCCGCGGGAGGCCACGAGGGCGTCGCGGTCGGCGTAGAGCGCGCCGACCGCGGCCCGGCCCCGGTCGCGGTCGACGAGGAGGGAGATGCCGGAGAGGCCGGGGACCTTCTGGACCTTGGGCAGGGCCGTGTCGCGGAAGGTGTCCACCAGCAGGTCGACGTCCGCCGGCTCGACGTCCATGCGGACCAGGCGGAACCCCGCGCCCGGCCCGAGGTCCTCCGCGCGCCGCGCGACCGGCGCCTCCCAGTTGTCGATCGCCGTCGTCCGCGCGAAGGGCGAGAAGAGCTCCTCCCGCCGCTTGCTCAGGGCCTCGAAGCTGGCCTGCCGGGAGGCCTCGTCCTCCCACCACGACCCCACCAGGAGCTTGCCGAGCTCGCGGTCGACGAACAGCCCCATCCCGCGGTAGCCCGGCTGCGACGACAGCAGCTCGCGCCCCTCGGTCCTGAGCGCCTCGGCGACCCCGTCGAGCGCGGCCGGATCACCCGTTGCGTAGATGCTGCGAACGTACATAGTGCGCCATTCCTGCCTTCCGGTGGACCCGTGCGGGCTCGTCTTCCCCACTCCATGCGAGGGCCGGAAAGGGCGCTCGGCAACGCGGGCGGGGCAGTCAGGTGACATCGCGGGCCGTGGCCGGGGGCCGCGCCTCGGGCGGGCGGCCCCCTCGCCCCACGTATCCTCGGTTCCTCGGAATGGGGGAGAGGATCGCGGAGGTATACAGGTGGAGTTCCGGCTGCTCGGCTCCGTCGCGCTGGTGACGGAGGACGGGGACGTAGCCTTGGGGCCCGCCAAGCGGTCCAGTCTGCTCGCGATGCTCCTGCTGCGGCCCAACAGCGCGGTGAACGTCGGCCAGCTCATCGACGCCCTGTGGGAGGAGGAGCCGCCCACCCACGCCAAGACCGTCCTCCAGGGCCATGTCTCGCGGCTGCGCGCCCTGCTCGCCGAGCACGGCGCCGAGGCGTACGGGGTCGAACTCGCCACCCAGGGCACGGCGTACGTCCTGCGGATGCCGGAGTCTCTCGTGGACGCCCACCGCTTCGAGGAGCTCGTCGGGCTCGCCGGGGTGCAGCGCCGGCCCGCCGACGCCGTACGGATGCTGCGCGAGGCGCTGTCGTACTGGCAGGGGCCCGCGCTCACCGGCACCGTGCACAGCAGGCCCCTCGAAGCCGCCGCCGGAGGCCTGGAGGAGCTGAGGCTCGCGTCGGTGGAGGCGCTGGCGGAGGCGTACGGGCAGCTCGGCGAGCACGGCAGGGCGGCCGCCGTCCTCCGTACCGAGGCCGTCGCCCATCCCCTGCGTGAATCCCTCGCCGCCGCCCTGATGCTCGCGCTCGGACGCTCCGGCCGCCAGTCGGACGCGATCGACTGGTACCACCGGACCCGGCGGCTGCTCGCCGAGGAGCTGGGCGTCGACCCCGGCGAGACGCTCAGCGAGGCGTACGCGACGCTGCTCCGCTCCGCCCAGCCCGTCTCCCTCCCCCGCCCCGCCGCCGAGGTCAGGGCCCCGGCGCCCGAGGGCCTGCCGCGGGCCCCGCGCGGCTTCACCGGCCGCGGCGCCGAACTCGCCGCGCTCGACGCCGCCGTCCGCGCCGGGGACGGCCCGGTCTGCCTCGTCACCGGGCCGGCCGGCGTCGGCAAGACCGCCTTCGCCGTCCACTGGGCCTACGAGCGGCGCGCCGACTTCCCCGACGGACGGCTCTTCGCCGACCTGCGCGGCTTCAGCGACACCCCGGCTCCGGAGACCGCCGCCGTCCTGCGGGAGTTCCTGCTCGCCCTCGGCGTCTCCCCGCAGCGGATCCCGGAGACCGTCGACGCGCGCGGTGCGCTGTTCCGCTCGCTCACCAGCGGGCGGCGGCTGCTCGTCGTCCTCGACAACGCCCGCTCCTCCGAACAGGTCCGGCCACTGCTGCCCGGCGGCGCCCCGTGCACGACGCTCGTCACCAGCCGCGACCGGCTGGGCGGCCTCATCGCCTCCGACGCCGCCCGCCCCGTGCCCCTCGGACACCTGCAGCCCGCCGCCTCGGCGGCCCTGCTCACCACCGTGCTCGGCGAGGACCGGGTCGCCGCCGAACCGGCCGCCGCCACCCGGCTCGCCCGGCTCTGCGACGGACTGCCGCTCGCCCTCCGGGTGACGGCCGCCCGCCTGGCCGAGCGACCGCACTGGACCCTCGACGCCATGGTCGGCGAACTCGCCGACGAACAGAGTCGGTTGGCTCTGCTCGACGTGGAGGACCGGGGCGTCTCCGCCGCCCTCCGGCTCACCGTGCAGCAGTTGCCGGAGTCCGCCGCCCGGATGTTCCGCGCGCTCGGCCTGCACACCGGCTCCGACCTGGACCGGTTCGTGGCGGCCGCGCTCGCCGGAACGACACCCGGACAGGCCTCCGCCGACCTGGACCGGCTCGCCGCCGCCCACCTGCTCACCGAGGCCGTCCCCGGCCGCTGGACGCCGCACGACCTGGTGCGCCTCTACGCCCGCCACCTCGCCCCGCAGGCCGACCCCGAGGGCCTGGCCCGGCTCCTCGACCTCTACCTCTACACGGGGCTCGCCGCCGACGCGGCCGCGGAGCCCGGCTCACAGCCCTGCTACGCGCTGCCCGCCGACGCCCGACGGCCCGCCGCGACCCGGGAGTTCGAGGACCGTACGGCGGCGCTCGACTGGTACGCGGCCGAACGTCCCGCCCTGGAGGGCGCGGTCGCCGCCGCGGCCGCCCTCGGGATGCACGACCGGGCCTGGCGGCTCGCGCTCGTGCCGTGGCCGCTGATGCTCATGCGGATCGGGGACGGCTGGACCCCGCTCCTGGAGACCGGGCTCGCCTCGGCCGAGGCGGTCGGCGACCTCGACGCGCAGTCGCGCGCGCGTGCCCTGCTCGGCTGGATCCTGCACGAGGAGGGCCGCGACGCCGAGGCGCTCGTCCACCTGGAGAAGGCGCCGGGTCTGGCCGCCCGGGCGGGGGACACGATCAGCGAGGCGATCGGGTACGTCAACTACGCCGCCGTCCTGGACGCCACCGGGGAGCACGAGCGGGCCGGGCTGCTGATGCTGCACGCCGTCTCGCTCGCCGACCGCACCGGTCACCCCTCCACCCAGGTGCTGACCCTCCAGCACCTGGCGGGCCACTGCCTGAGGGCGGGGGAGTACGAGGCGGCGCTCGCGCACACCCTTCGCGCCGGGGAACTGGTCGCGCCCGACGCGGTGATCACCCGGGCCTCGCTGCAGATCACCCGGGGCGAGGCACTGGCCGGCATCGGCCGTCTGGAAGAGGCCGCCGACCAGCTGGAACGCGCCATCGTCGCCGCCGACGCGGCGGGTTTCACCGAGGGGTCGGCGCGGGCGGCGGCGCATCTCTCGCGCCTGACAGCGGATCGTTAGCGATACGCAAGCGGGACGGCAGCGGGGGCCGGGAAGCTGGATGCGGCACCGAGCGAGGTGCACCGGCGCGCGTGGACCGCACGCGCCGACCGACGCGTCAACGGGGGAGTACCACCATGCGCAACCACCGCAAGCACACCGTCCTGGCCGCCGCCGCCATCGCCGCCCTCTCGCTGGGCCTGACCGCCTGCGGGGGCGGGGACGACGCCACGGGCGCCAAGGACGCCGGGAGCGCGAGCTCCGCCCCGTCCACCGCCGGTACGGGTGAGGGCGGCGCGGCCGCCGGCGGCACGGCGGACCAGACCGCGTCGAAGAGCGGCTCGGGCTCCACGGGCGGTTCGACGGGCTCCACGGCCTCCACCGGCGGCTCGAAGACCGGCTCCAGCACCGGGTCCACCGCCGGCTCCACCACCGGCTCCACGAGCGGCCAGAGCTCCGCGAAGGCCCCCGCCTGCGCCTACGGCGACATCAAGGTCACGGCGGCGAAGGCCGACGAGGTCCCGACCGAGCACATCGTCCTCACCGCCACCAACACCTCCGGCCGCTCCTGCACCCTGCTCGAGTACCCGCTCATCGCCTTCGGGCCCATCCAGACCGCCAAGGACGTCCCGGCCGTCGCGAAGAGCAAGCCGGCCGCCCCGATCGTCCTGAAGGCCGGCCAGCCGGCCTACGCGAACGTGCGGATCGCGCTCGGCGGCGTCCACGAGGACAACAAGGTCGTGAACGAGTTCAACGTGAACCTCTTCGCCGCCGAGGGCCCGGCCGAGGGCAGCATCGTCGTCAAGGCCCCCGCCGGCGGCCTCGCGGTCGACGAGGCCGCCGCGAAGACGGGCTACTGGACGTACGAGCTCCGCAACGGCGCCGACGAGTTCTGATCCGTACGGGACGGCCGTGATCCCGGTGCGGCTTCAGGGACGGGTCCAGCCGTCCGCGAAGTCGCACCGCAGGTCGGTCCACCCCCGCAGCCTCTCCGGGGTGTATGCCGAGTCGTCGCGCAGCTGGGGCAGGGCGCCGACCCAGGTCTCCCAGAGGCCGCCCGGGGTGAGGAACCGCTCGGCGTACGAGGTGCCGAGCGCGGCGTCGAGCCGCAGCAGGGCGCCGAGGGCCTGGGGCTGGTCGTAGCGGAGGTCGGTACGGGGCAGGTACCTGTCGAGGTAGGCGACGAGGATCTCCGCGTCGGCGCGGGTGCCGAGCCGGGCGAGGGCGAAGCAGTAGGCCCCGCCCGCGTAGCAGACCTCGCTGGCCAGGAGCAGTTCGCCGAGCCGCTCGCGGAAGGAGGCCCGCCGGTCCACGCCGATCAGCCACGCCGCCGTGTACCGCGAGCGCCACTCGTAGGCGAGCAGCGCGTCCAGCTCGTCGTCCGTGACGGCTGCCGCGTCCTCGATGATCCGGCCGACGAAGCCGGGGCGCGGCGGCCGGTCGGGGTGCAGGTACCGGCCGCCGAGCAGCTCCATGTAGCGCGGCCGGCCCTCGCCCTTCGCGATCACGTACCGCTCCACCGCGTGACCGTGGCCGCTGTCGCGGGGGTCCCGCATGACGAGCCGGCCCGTGCCGCCCGCGGAATGCGCCTCGACGCCGGTCACCTCTCGACTGCCGCTCATGGGCGCAGTCTGCCGGGGAACGGCCCCGTACGGCCACGTGTTTCCGTACCGCCTGAGTGGTCGCCGGAACGGGCGGCCGGACGGACTGAGGCCCCCCGGCTCACGGTACGAGCCCCGTCTTCGCGCCCGCCCCGCACAGCGGCACCACGGTGAGCCCGGGGCGCGGCGGGGCCGCGCTCACCGCCGCCCAGCAGGCCACGCCGGTCGCCTCCACGAAGAGGCCCCGGCCGGCCAGGTCCCGCTGGGCGGTACGGATCTGTTCCTCCGTCACCGTCAGGAAGGTGCCGCCCGTCGCGCGCACCGCCCGCAGGATCTGCCGGGCGCGGGGCGGGGCCGGGATCGCGATGCCCTCGGCGAGGGTGGGGCGCGCCGCGGCCGGCTCGGTGAGGTCCTCCGCGCCCGCGTGGAAGGCGGCGGCCAGCGGGGACACGGCCTCCGCCTGGACGGCGACGAGCGCGGGCCGGCGCTCGACGAGCCCGTGGCCGTACAGCTCCTCGACGGCGAGGGCGGCGCCGAGGAGCAGGGTGCCGTTGCCGACGGGGACGACGATCGTGTCCGGGAGGCGGCCGCCCAGCTCCTCCCACAGCTCGTAGACGTAGGTCTTGGTGCCGTGCAGGAAGTACGGGTTGTAGACGTGCGAGGCGTAGAAGACGCCCGGTTCGTCCGCCGCCTCGCGCGCCGCGCGGGCCGTCGCCTCGCGATCGCCGGGCACCTCGACGAGCCGGGCGCCGTGCGCTCGGATCTGCTCCAGCTTCTTCGGGGACGTGCCCTCGGGGACGTACACGACGCAGTCGAGCCCGGCCCGCGCGCTGTACGCGGCGATCGCGGTGCCCGCGTTGCCGCTGCTGTCGGCGAGGACCGTGCGGGGCTCCAGGCGGCGGGCGTGCGCGGCGAGCATCACGGCGCCGCGGTCCTTGAAGGACAGGGTCGGCATGAGGAAGTCGAGTTTGGCCCGAACCGAGCCGGTGGCCGGGCCGGTGGAGCCGATGGCCGGTCCGGTGAGGCGTACGAGCGGTGTGCGGCCCTCGCCGAGGCTCACCTCGGGCCCGTACGGGAGCGGAGGGAGCGCCTCCTCGTAACGCCACAATGAATTCACACGTGACGCGAGTGACGGGAGGGAGACCGGCGCACTCGTGAACGCGAGGTCCCAGGGGCCGCGGCACTTCGGACAACACCAGGTGAGGGCGGAGACGGGGGACTGGATCCGGCAGCGAGGGCACTCGTAGGCGGTCATGGCGGCCAGCATGTCAGCGATGTGGCACGGGTGTTGCGGACGTGTGCGGGCCCTTGTGAGATTCCTATGGATCAGTCAATCTTTCGCTCGGCAGCCGGACGTTCGAGACGGCGCGGGCCCCTCGCGTCGTATTGACATGTCCATGTCGCAGCTCACGTCACAACCCTGTCGTGCTCCTGCCTTACCCCCACGAGGAGGACCCCCACATGTCAGTGATGCGCACACCGCGCCGCCGGACGGCCACCGCCGCGGCCATCGCCGTCGCCGCCCTCGCCCTCGGCTCCCTCACCGCCCTCCCGGCCGCCGCCGCACCGGCCGCCCCCGAGGGCGTCATCGAGAACGCCGGGGCCGAGGGCACCGTCCCGGGCAGCTACATCGTCACCCTGGAGGAGTCCGCGCAGGCGGAGACCGCCAAGGGCCGTGCCGTCGCCGCCAAGTTCGGCGCGAAGATCAAGCGGACGTACACCTCGGCGATCAACGGCTACTCCGTCGAGCTCTCCGAGGCGCAGGCGAAGAAGCTCGCGGCCGACCCGGCCGTGAAGTCCGTCGTCCAGAACCGCGTCTTCCACATCGACGGCACCCAGCCCTCCCCGCCCTCCTGGGGCCTGGACCGGATCGACCAGAAGGCCCTCCCGCTGAACCAGAGTTACACCTACCCGGACTCGGCGGGCCAGGGCGTCACCGCGTACATCATCGACACCGGTGTCCGCATCACCCACACCGACTTCGGCGGCCGCGCCTCCTACGGCTACGACGCCATCGACAACGACAACACCGCCCAGGACGGCCACGGCCACGGCACCCACGTCGCCGGCACCGTCGCGGGCACCTCGTACGGCGTCGCCAAGAAGGCGAAGATCGTCGGCGTCCGCGTGCTCGACAACTCCGGATCCGGCACCACCGAGCAGGTCGTCGCGGGCATCGACTGGGTCACGCGGAACGCCGTCAAGCCGGCCGTCGCCAACATGAGCCTCGGCGGTGGCGTCGACTCCGTCCTCGACGACGCCGTCCGCAACTCGATCGCCTCCGGCGTCACGTACGCGGTCGCCGCCGGCAACGAGACCGACAACGCCGCCAACCACTCACCCGCGCGCGTGGCCGAGGCCATCACCGTCGGCGCCACCACGTCGAGCGACGCCAAGGCGAGCTACTCCAACTACGGCAGCGGCCTCGACCTCTTCGCCCCCGGCTCCTCCATCACCTCGTCCTGGGGCACCGGCGACACCGCCACCAACACCATCTCCGGTACGTCGATGGCGACCCCGCACGTCGCCGGCGCCGCCGCCCTCTACCTGGCGGACAACCCGACGGCGACCCCCGCGCAGGTCTCCACGGCCCTCGTGAACGCCGCCACCCCGAACGTCGTCACCAGCCCCGGCACCGGCTCCCCGAACCGGCTGCTGTACGTCGGCGGCGGCAGCGCCACCCCGCCCACCGGCCCGAAGTTCGAGAACACCGCGGACTTCGCGATCAACGACAACGCGACCGTCGAGTCCCCGGTCACCGTCAGCGGCGTCTCGGGCAACGCCCCCTCGGCCCTCCAGGTGCCCGTGAACATCGTCCACACCTACATCGGTGACCTCCAGGTCCAGCTGATCGCCCCCGACGGCTCGGCGTACACGCTGAAGGCCTTCGGCACCGGCGGCAGCGCGGACAACATCAACACCACGTACACCGTGAACGCCTCCTCGGAGGTCGCCAACGGCACGTGGAAGCTGCGGGTCACGGACAACGCGGACTACGACACCGGGAAGATCGACTCCTGGGCCCTGCAGTTCTGATCCACACCTGACGTCTCCACACCTGACGTAAACAGGGGGGCGGTCGCCTGAGGGCGGCCGCCCCTTCCGTACGATGCGCGACCGAGCGTTTGTTCGCATGCCCGTCCGCAACAGGAGCACGCACCCGTGGAGCCGAGCCAGCCGAGCCAGCCGACCCCGCCGCCCGCAGGGGGCCCACAGCCAGGGGGCGGTGCGCAGCCCGGGGGATGGCCCGTCCCGGGGCCGTACACCTCCCCGGGCATGCCCTACACCGCGTACGGACAGCCCGGCGCGGGCCCCTACGGGCAGCCGCCGCGCCGCTCCACCAACGGGCTCGCCATCGGCTCCCTCGTCTCCGGCATCGTGTGCTGCCTGCCGCCCCTCGGCCTGATCCTCGGCCTCGTCGCCCTGCCGCAGATCAAGAAGAAGGACCAGACGGGCAAGGGCCTCGCGATCGCCGGCATCGTGCTCTCCGCCCTCAGCTGTCTGCTGCTCGTCGTCGGCCTCGCGACCGGCGGCTTCGGCGCGGCCTTGGACGGCTTCAAGAAGGGCATGGACGAGGCCGCGGCCGCCCGGTCGACGTTCGAGCTGCGGACCGGACAGTGCTTCAGCGGCGACGGCAAGCTGGATGACTACACGACGGACGTCACCGTGGTCGACTGCGCCCGCCCGCACGACGGCGAGGTCTCCGGCGACTTCAAGGTGACCGGCTTCGACAAGTGGCCCGGCGACGACGCGCTCGACGACCTCGCGGGGGAGCGCTGCGAGACGGTCAACGGCGAGTACGCGATGGATACCTGGGGGGTCCCGGACGGCGTCTGGACCTTCTACTACCTGCCGAGCAGGGAGAGCTGGCGGGCCGGCGACCGGATGGTGACCTGCGTGTTCGCCTCCGAGAAGAAGAAGTTCTCGGGCTCGGTGCGCTCCGACAAGACCACGCTCACCGCCGAGCAGCGCTTCTTCCTGACGGTCGTGAACCCGATCGAGGCGGCCGTCTACGAGGAGCCGGAGGACGATCCGGACGAGGACTTCGCCTCGAACAAGGAGTGGGCCGGGGAGCTTCTGAAGGCGATCGACGAGGCCCGCTCGGCTCTGGGCGAGCACCACTGGCCGGGCGACTCCGCCGCCCCGGTCGCGGCCCTCGTCAAGCAGCTCGACACGGCGTCGAAGCGCTGGGGCGCGCTGGCCGCCGCCGCCGACGCGGACGCCTACTGGGAGAAGTACGACGCCGCCTGGGACGCCCTTCCCGAGAACCTCGGCGCGCAGGCGCGGACCGCGCTCGGACTGACGGGCACGCCGCCGGCGGGCGAGGGCGGCCAGGCCTGATCCGGCCGCGGGGTGTGCGAACGGGGCCGGGTCTCCCTCCGTGGGAGGCCCGGCCCCGTCGTGTGCGGACCGGAGACGACGGACCGGGGACGGCGGCCCGTGACCGACCGCCGTTCCGGACCGTCGTGAGCGGCGTGGCGCCGGTCCGCGGCTCCGGTGGAGCGTGCGAGCAGGAACCTATTGGTCTGGACCAATAGGGGTCAAGGGGCGAGGGGGAACCTGTCGGAGGTGACCGCCGGTAGCCCAGATCGTCATCACTTCGAGTGAAACTCTGGCCCATGCTTGCGGATCGCGACGTTCGGTTGTCAGGCTGTAGCTGTCAGTCAACCTGAGGGGAGTGTCCAGTGACGTTCGGTGAGCAGCCCGCCTATCTGCGCGTGGCGAGCGATCTGCGGGAGAAGATCGCCAACGGCTCGCTTCCGCCGCATACCCGCCTCCCCTCGCAGGCACGCATCCGCGAGGAGTACGGGGTGTCGGACACCGTCGCGCTGGAGGCCCGCAAGGTGCTCATGGCCGAGGGGCTCGTGGAGGGGCGCTCGGGGTCCGGGACCTATGTGCGCGAGCGTCCCGTCCCGCGGCGGATCGCCCGCTCCGGCTACCGTCCCGCGGCCGGCGCCAGCCCCTTCCGTCAGGAGCAGGCCGCCGAAGGGGCCCGCGGCACCTGGGAGTCGCGCAGCGAGCAGGAGCCGGCGAGCGTCGAGGTGGCCGAGCGGCTCGGCATCGAGCCGGGGGAGCGGGTGATGCGCACGCGGTACGTGTACCGGGACGGGGGCGAGCCCATGATGGTCTCCACCTCCTGGGAGCCCCTCGCCGTCACCGGCCGGACGCCGGTCATGCTGCCCGAGGAGGGCCCGCTGGGCGGCTGCGGCGTCGTCGAGCGCATGGCGGCCATCGACGTGGTCGTGGACAACGTGGTGGAGGAGGTCGGGGCCCGGCCAGGCCTCGCCGAGGAGCTCCTGGCCCTCGGCGGGGTGCCGGGACACGTGGTCATGGTCGTGGAGCGCACGTACTACGCCTCGGGCCGCGCCGTGGAGACGGCCGACGTCGTGGTCCCGGCCGACCGCTACCGCATCGCGTACCACCTGCCGGTGAGGTGAGCCCGCAGAGGCGAGGGGAGCGGTGGCCGACCCGGCGGCCCGGTCACCGTTCAGCGGGGCCGGGTGTCCGAGGGGTGTGACCCGGACTTAACGGGGCGTCAACTCGCGTAACCGCGTGGCAACCGCGTCCCGCCACCGTCCGTCACGCGCGGCTCCTACCTTCCTCGTCCGTACCCGCGACCCGGTCGGACGACAGGAACCCTCATGACGGACACGGTCACCCCACCCACCCCGGACCAGGGCGCGGCCCCGCCGCACTCCGGACCCCGCCGCAGCTACGCCAAGCTCGCCGCGGACGAGAGCCGCGAGGACTACTCCCTGCGGTACGCCCCGCACTCCTTCCGGCGCTGGTCGCCCGGGACCGTCGCGGGCACCGCGCTCGGAGGCATCGCCTACCTCGCCGACTTCGCGATCGGCGCCTCGATCGTCTTCACCTACGGCTTCGGCAGCGGACTCGCCTCGATCCTCACCGCCGCCGCGCTCATCTTCCTCACCGGCATCCCCATCGCCAGGGCCTGTGCGAAGTACGGCCTGGACATGGACCTCATCACCCGGGGCGCCGGCTTCGGCTACTTCGGCTCCACACTCACCTCGCTCATCTACGCCTCCTTCACCTTCATCTTCTTCGCGCTCGAAGGCTCGATCATGGCCCAGGCCATGCACCAGGCCGTCGGCCTGCCGGTGGAGATCGGCTACCTCGTCACGACCCTGATCGTCATCCCGATCGTCTTCCGCGGCATGGGCGCCCTCGCCAAGGTGCAGGCCTGGACCCAGCCGATCTGGCTCGTCGGCCTGGTGCTGCCCTTCGTCGTGCTCGCCTTCGAGGCTCCCGACGCCTGGGGCGCCTTCGCCTCCTTCGGCGGCACGGAGGGCGCCGGCGCGGGCTTCTCCTGGATCGGCTTCGGTCTCGGCACCGGCGTCGCGCTCTCCCTGATCGCCCAGATCGGCGAACAGGCCGACTACCTGCGCTTCATGCCCGCCAAGACGGAGGCGAACAAGCGCCGGTGGAACCTCGCCGTGCTCGCCGCGGGCCCCGGCTGGGTGATCATCGGCGCGGCCAAGCAGCTCGGCGGCGCCTTCCTCGCCTTCGTCGCCCTGGAGGCCGTCGGCAAGACCCACGCCCTGGAGCCCATCGCCCCGCAGATCGAGGCGCTCAAGCCCTGGCTCGGCTCCTTCGCGCTGCCCGCCGCCGCGCTCTTCGTGATCGTCTCCCAGATCAAGATCAACGTCACCAACGCCTACAGCGGCTCGCTGTCCTGGTCGAACTTCTTCTCCCGCGTCACCCACCGGCACCCCGGGCGCGTCTGGTACATCTTCCTCAACCTCGCCATCGCGCTGACGCTGATGGAGATGAACATGTTCGCCGCGCTGAACAAGCTGCTCGGCTTCTACTCCAACGTCGGCATCGCCTGGATCGCGGCCGTCGCCGCCGACCTCGTCATCAACAAGCGGGCCGGCTGGAGCCCCCCGTACATCGAGTTCAAGCGCGCCTACCTGTACGCCGTGAACCCGGCCGGCTTCGGCGCCATGGCCATCGCCTCCGTCGTCTCGATCCTCGCCTTCTTCGGTCTCTTCGGCGGCTACGCCGAGGCGTTCTCCACCTTCATCGCCGCCGGCCTCGCCGTCGTCCTCTGCCCCCTCATCGCCTGGGCCACCAAGGGCCGCTACTACCTGGCCCGCCCCAACACCGTGAACGGCCCCGGTGCCGACGTCGCCGACGAGCGCGCCACCCACGTCTGCGCGGAGTGCGAGACGGCCTACGAGCTGCCGGACATCGCCGACTGCCCGGTGCGCTCCGGCCCCGTCTGCTCCCTCTGCTGCTCGCTCGACGCCACGTGCGGGGACGTCTGCCGCAAGGACCCCGAGGCCGCGGGCGGGCCCGTCCTCATGCCGGTGCCCACCGTCCCCGCGGCGGCGCCCGGGGTGTGACCTTCGGCCTCCCTCCGTCGGTTCCCGGCCGATCCGTGCCTCTTTGTGAAAACCCGTATCCGCTGTGTGAAGGTCAGGCGTAAGCTCCGGCATATGCGGATTGCGGTTTCCCGGAGATCCTTAGCGGCGCCCGGACCGGCGGAGGGAGAAGCCTGATGACCGACAGCGGCCCCGTCCTTCCCTGGCTCGTCATACGGCAGGACGACAACGGCAACCGCTACCGGGTGGGGCGGTACGCGACCAAGGACGAAGCCCAGAAGATCGCGGACAGTCTCGACGACCGCGGTCACAAGCAGCTCTACTGGGTCGAGCGGATCGGCAGCCCCGCCCTCTGACCCCGGCGGGCCCCGACCGGGCCGGGCTACGCTCGCGCCCATGACGGAACGCACCACCGATCCCACCACGCCCCCCGAGTCCCACAGCGACGCCGGCCCCGGCCAGGGGGCCGGCGTCGTGGTCGTCGTCGCGGGCGCCCTGTACGACCGGGGGCGGCTGCTCGCGGCCCGCCGCAGCGCCCCCGTCGAGCTGGCCGGCCGCTGGGAGCTGCCCGGCGGCAAGCTCGAACCGGGCGAGAGCCCGGAGGAGGCCCTGGTCCGCGAGCTCCGGGAGGAGCTCGGCGTGGAGGTCGAACCCGGCGAGCGCCTCCCCGGCGAGTGGCCGCTGAAGCCCGGGTACGTCCTGCGGGTGTGGACCGCCCGGCTGCTCTCCGGCGAGCCGCGCCCCCTGGAGGACCACGACGAGCTCCGCTGGCTCTCCCGGTCGGAGCTGGACTCGGTCGACTGGCTCGACCAGGACCGCCCCGCCGTCGCCGAGGCCGCGCTGAGACTGCCGGCGGCGCCCGCCGGCGGAGCGCGCGACTGAGTCCCTACGCCGTTCGTGCCACCGTGCGCCCGCTGACGCCCCCGGCGGGATATCCCGTCCTAAATAGCGGGTATGTCCAGAATGACCCCTTGGGAGGGGGCATGGACCTTCCTGCTGACGCACGGCTGGGGAAGTGATCGGGTGTGATCGACACCGACGGCGACCGCGCGGAGTGGAACTTCCCGGCGGAAGCGAACGCCGTGCGCACGGCTCGCCACGCGGTGCGCGAGACCCTGCGTGCCTGGGAGCTCGACACGGCCCTCGGCGATGTGACCGTCCTGCTGGTCAGCGAGCTGGTGACCAACTCCCTGCGGTACGCCTCCGGCCCCATCGGGGTCCGGCTGGTCCGCCCCCCCTCCTCCGCCGCCGACCCGGCCCGCCCGCGGGCGCTCCTCGTGGAAGTTTCCGATCCGCTTCCGGATCCCCCCACCGAGCGGGCCCCGGGGCCGGAGGACGAGGGGGGCCGCGGCCTCGGTCTCGTGGCCTGTTCCGCACGCCGCTGGGGAACCCGTAGAGGAAGGACCGGCAAAACCGTATGGTTCGAGCTGGCTCTCCCTGGTGAGTAAACAGGGTGGGACAACGATCACCGGTACTCGGCGAGGGACGAACGAGACCACCCTGTGATCGGGAACGTCGTGCCGTCGGGGCCTGCCGTATTGAATACTGCGGGCATGGCCGGTCCGGTGCGGTGAGCTGGAGGGGACGGTCGCGTGAGCGAGATACCTGAGACGGCGAGCGGCGGCGTCGTGTGGCAGAGCAGCCCGCCCGGCTCGATCTATGACTACATCCGGGTGGCGTCCTTCTCGATCGGGCCCGACGGCCTCGTCGAGCAGTGGAGCCGAAGGGCCGTGGACCTCTTCGGGGTGACCGCCGAGGAAGCCAGGGGCAAGGACCCCGTCGAGGCCTTCATGCCCGCCGACCTGCGCGAGCGCGGCCACCGACGGGTCAAGGAGATCCTCGACGGCAAGGAGTGGACGGGCCTCGTCCCGTTCCGCATGCCGGGGGAGGACCGGCCCCGGGGCATCGCCGAGATGTACGTCATGCCGAGCGAGACCCAGACCGGGGAGAGGGCCGCGCTCTGCATCGTCGTCGACGTGCGCGCCCTCCGCCGCATCGAGACCGACCTCGCCGCCTCCCAGGCGATATTCGGCCAATCCCCCTTCGGCTTCCTTCTCTTCGGCACCGACCTCACCGTGAAGCGGGCCAACCGGCGCTTCGCCACCGTCTTCGGCGGCAAGGCCGACGACCACCGGGGCCGGACCGTCCACGACTACCTCAACCCCGCCGAGGCCGACCGGATGACCACCGCCCTCCGGCGGGTCCTGGAGACCGGCGAGTCCGTCACCGACTTCCAGATCGTCGGCGCCGCCCCCGGCGCCCGGGACCGCCGCCACTGGTCCATCAACCTCTACCGCGTCCACAGCGGCTCCGGCCGGCCCATCGGCGTCGCCGGACTCGGCATCGACGTCACCCGCCGCCACAACGCCGCCAGGGAAGCCGCCAGCGCCCGCCGCAACCTCGCCCTCCTCAACGAGGCCGGCGCCCGCATCGGCAACTCCCTCGACCTGGAGGCCACCGCCCGCGAGCTCCTCGACGTCGCCGTCCCCGGCTTCTGCGACCTCGCCTCCGTCGACCTCTACCAGGGCCTCCTCACCGGCGACGAGGCACCGCCCGGCCGCTGGGGGAACTCCCACGACGTCGGCTACGGGGCGGGCAGCGCCGAACTCCGCAGGGTCGCCTTCGCCAGCGCCGTCTCCGACACCCGCCTCAGAGCCGACGAGGGCCACGCCCCCGGCAGCGGCTGTTGCGGACCCGTCCCCATCGAGGTCGGCGCCGTCCACCGCTACCCCTTCAACTCGCCCTGCGCCGGAGCCCTGCGCACCGGACGCGTCCGCACCGTCCCCGGCTCCGACGGAGATCTCGTCCAGTCCACCCTGGTCGTCCCGATGGTCGCCCACGACACCGTCGTCGGCCTCGTCCAGTTCTCCCGCACCAAGGGCAGCGAGCCCTTCGGGGAGCGCGACCGGGCCCTCGCCGTCGAACTCGCCGCCCGCGCCGCCGTCTGCATCGACAACGCGCGCCTCTACCGCCGCGAGCACGAGCGCGCCCTGATCCTCCAGCGCAGCCTGCTCCCGCCCGGCGACCCCGAGGCCGCCGGACTCGACATCGCCTGCCGCTACCTCCCCGGCACCGCCGCCACCGAGGTGGGCGGCGACTGGTTCGACGTCATCGAACTCCCCGGCCACCGCACCGCCCTCGTCATCGGCGACGTCATGGGCCGCGGCCTGCGCGCCGCCGTCGCCATGGGCGAACTCCGCACCGCCGTCCGCACCCTCGCCCAGCTCGACCTGGAGCCGGCCGAGGTCCTCTCCCACCTCGACGAGATCGCCCGCGGCCTGGGCGCCCCCATCGGCGCACAGCAGTCCCGCGCCCACAAGAACCGGGGCCCCGAACTCTCCGAGGTCTACCTCGCCACCTGCGTCTACGCCGTCTACGACCCGGTCACCCGCCGCTGCACCTTCGCCAACGCCGGGCACCTCCCGCCCGTGCTCGTCGAACCCGGCGAGGAGGCCATGCTCCTCGACGTACCCCCCGGGATGCCGCTCGGCGTCGGCGGGGAACCCTTCGAGGAGGTCGAGGTCGAAGTGCCCGAGGGCGCCCTCCTCGCCCTCTACACCGACGGGCTCGTCGAATCCCGCGACCACCCCCTCGACGAGGGCCTCCAGGCCTTCCGGCGCGCCCTCACCGACCCCGCCCGCCCCCTGGAGGACGTCTGCGACCGGGTCCTCACCAGCCTGAACACCGGCCACGGCGAGGACGACATCGCCCTCCTCATGGCCAGGATCCAGGGCCTGCCCAGCGAGGCCGTCGGCGACTGGCGGCTCCCCAGGGAACCCCGCTCGGTCGGCCGGGCCCGCGAACTCGCCCGCGCCCAGCTCGCGGCCTGGGACCTCGAACCGCTCGTCGACACCGTCGAACTCCTCGTCAGCGAACTCGTCACCAACGCCCTGCGCTACGGCGAGGGGGAGATCCGGCTCCGCCTGCTCCTCGACCGCACCCTCGTCTGCGAGGTCTGGGACGCCGGCCTGGTCCAGCCGCGCCGCCGCAGGGCCCGGGACACCGACGAGGGCGGCCGCGGCCTCCAGCTCGTCGGCCTGCTCTCCTCCTCCTGGGGCTCCCGCCGGACCCCGCGCGGCAAGACCGTCTGGTTCGAACTGGCCCTGCCGGACGGCGAGGGGGCGGCGGAACCCACGGTGGAACAGCTCCTCAGCATGTTCTGAGCGGCCGCCACTCCGTACGCGAGGAGCGCGCGCCCCGCCGCCCCCGCGAGGAGCCTCCGGATCAGCCCTTGAGCGCGGCCAGCCGGGCCTCGATCTCGGCGCTGTCGCCGAGCGCGTCCAGCTGCTCGAACTGGGCGTCCAGCGAGGAGGCGGCGAGCTCCTGCTTGCCCAGGACCCTCGCCTCCTCCCGGCGCACCTTGTCCTCGAAGCGGCTCAGCTCGCTCGTCGGATCGAGCACGTCGATGCTCCGCACGGCGTCCATCATCCGGTTCTGCGCCTGGGCCGACGTGGCGCGGGCCACCAGCTCGTCCCGCTTGGCCCGCAGCTCGCCGAGCTTCGCCTTCATCTGGTCGAGGCCGGTCCTGAGCTTCTGCACGACCTCGGTCTGGGCGGCGATCGTCGGCTCGGCGGTCTTCGCCTCCTTCTCCGACTGGAGCTGGCGGCCCAGCGCCACCTTCGCCAGGTTGTCGAAGCGGTCCGCCTCCGCCGTCTGCCCGCCCGCCCGCAGCTCGTCCGCCTTCCGGCTCGCGGCGAGCGCCTTGCCGCCCCACTCCTTCGCCGCGTCCACGTCCTCCCGATGGTCCTGCTCCATCAGCCGGAGGTTCCCGATGGTCGCCGCCACCGCCTCCTCCGCCTCCGCGATGTTGTTCGCGTAGTCGCGGATCAGCTGGTCCAGCATCTTCTGCGGATCCTCCGCCTGGTCGAGGAGGGCATTGATGTTCGCCTTCGCCAGCTGGGTGACCCGGCCGAGGATCGTCTGCTTGCTGCTCATGCTCGTTCTCCTTGTGTACGAGATCAGAAACGGCCCCCGCCGCCCAGCCGGCCGCGCGTGCCGCTGCCGCCGAAGCTGCCGGGCCCCCCGCCGAAACCCCCGCCGCCCCCTCCGCCTCTGCCGGACCCACCACCGAACAGGCCGCCGAGGATGATGCCGCCGAGCACCGCACCGCCGAGCCCGCCGCCACCGCTCCCGCCCACCCCCGTCACACCGCCCAGGCCGTTCGGGTTCCCGTACGTGCGGACGTCCTGCTCGGCGAGGTCCTGGGCCCGCCGCGCCAGCGCGTCCGCCTGCTGCGCCTCCACCAGGGCCGTCTGAGGGTCCTCCGCCGCCGCGAGCGCCCGGGCCTTCTCCCAGCGCCGCTGGGCCTCGGCGAGGCGCGTACGGGCCTCGCTGCCCACCGCGCCCCGGTGCGTGGTGATGTAGTCCGAGGCCGCCCCGATCGCCGAACGGGCCGTCAGTATCACCTGATCGAGGAGCGCCCTGGCACGCCGCACCCCCGACTCGCGCTCCCGCGCGCCCTCAAGCGTCTCGTCGAGCGCCGCGTCGGCCTCCTCGACCCGGCGCAGGGCCTCGATCGGGTCGTACCGCCCGGCGTCCACACCGCGCCGCACCTCGGCGGCCACCGACTCGGCGCGGGCGATCCGGCCCTGGAGTTCGGCCGTCGACACCCCCTCGGCGGTCCCCTTCAACAGCCCGCGGGCCTCCGCCAGGTCCGCGTCCGTCTCCGCGAGCGCGCCCGTCAGCCTCTCCACCGCCTCGGCCAGCTCCCGCGCCCGCCGGTTCACCGCCTCGATCAGCCGCGCCGCCTGGTCCACCGCGCCCTCGGCGGCCCTGATGTGCACGGCGGCACCGCCGTTGTCGCCGGCGTCGATCTGCTGGCGGGCCTGGTTGACGTGGGTCGTCGCGAAGACGAGGCGGTCCTTCGCCTGCTCGACGTCGCCGGCGACCGGCGCGGCCGCCGACTCGGCGTACCGCTCGCGCATCGCGGTCAGCGCCGCCTCGGCCGTCCCGATCCGCCCGGTCTGCTCGTGGAAGGCCGCCTCCACCCCGGTCAGCGCTTCCGGAGCCGTGCGCTCCAGGGCCCGGAGCCGGTCGAAGTCCTCCGTCTCGGCGTCGAGGCGCGCGTTCGCCTCGGCGCAGCGGCGGAGGATCTCGTCGAGCATGCTCCGGCGGGTCGGGTCGTCCTCGGGGAAGGAGTCGTCGAGCTTCTGCCGCAGCCGGAAGGAGGCCGTCAGCTGTTCCCCGGCGAAGTCGACGGCCTCGGTGAAGGGGCGCACCGCCTCCTCGCCGAACTGGGCGGAAGCGAAGCCGAGTTCCTCCTGGCTGGTGCGGACGGCGTCGTCGGTGGCGACCAGGGTCCGGCGGGCCTCCCCGTCGAGCTCGGCCAGGGACGGCGGCGCGGTCTCCTTCGGCGGGCCCCACCCCTGTCCGCCGCGCGGCGTGGTGCGGGTCTCGGTGCGGCGCCGCCTTTTGGTGTACGCGTAGGCCGCCACGGCCCCCGCGCCGCCGACGAGGACCAGGGGCAGGACGAGGTCGGTCGCGGAGCTGCCTTCGTCGGCCGGGGCGCCGGGGTCCGCGGGGCCCGGGGTGATCGTCGGGGCGGGGACGGGCTGTCCGGCGAGGACGGCGGCGTAGCCGTTCGCGGCGCCGATGGCGGCGCCGGCCCAGTCGTTCTGCCGGAGGGCCGGTTCGATCGCGGTCCGGGCGACGTCGTCCAGCTGGGCCTGTGTGAAGCGTGCGCCGGGGTCTGCCGAGTAGCCGTACTGCCGGTCGTGCGTGGCGACGGCGAGCAGGACGTCGTCGAGGCCGAGCCGGTTGCGTTCCGCGGTGGCGTCGGCCCACTCCTGGCCCGAGCGCCCGGAGAAGTCCCGTACGTAGACGACGAAGAGCTGGACGCGCCGGTCGTCGTAGAGCCGGTCGAGGGCCGCGACCACGTCGGCGCGGCGGTCGCCGAGGGCGCCCACCCGGTCGGTGATCTGCCCGTCCCGGTTCAGGACGACGGGGTCGTCGGCGTGGGCACCGTGTACGGCGGGCACGAGGAGCCACCACGCCGCCACCAGCACCGCGAGAAGGGCTCGGGTGGCTATTCGCGTCACAAGGGCGAGATTATGTCCGCGTATGTCCGCTCGCGACCGGACCTGTGCGGCCGGAAACGTCCAGGCAGCTCCGCTCGCGACCGGGCCTGTGCCGCCGGAAACGTCCAGGCAGCTCCACTCGCGACCGGACCTGTGCGGCGGCCGGAAAGGTCCAGGCAGCTCCGCTCGCGACCGGGCCTGTGCCGCCGGAAACCGATCCCCTCGCCCGAGCGTCACTGTCAGTAGCCGCCGCTACGGTGGTTCCAGTGACGCGACGGCTCTTGGGGGGCTCGGGTGGACGGACGGCTGAGGCGTGTGTGGCGACGGGGACGCTGGTGGGTCCTCGGCCTTGTCCTGGTGCTCGTGGTGCCCCCGCTCTTCGCTGCCCTGGCCCTGCGCGTCAGCTACACGGGCGACCTCAGGGACGACGCCAGGACCCGCGGCAAGGACGCCTTCTGGATCGGGCACGCCTGGGTCGACGGACGGAAGAAGGACGCCGACCTCGACGCCCTCGCCGCACGCCTGAAGGACAGCGGGATACGCGACCTGTACGTGCACGCCGGGCCCCTGGAGCACGACGGGACCCTGCCGGCCGCCAGGTACCCCCGGGCCACGTGGCTGATCGGCGGCGTGCACCGCAGGATGCCCGGGATACGGGTCCAGGCCTGGCTCGGCGACGTCCTGGCCACCGAGGGGCCCGTGGGGCTGCGCCTGGAGGACGCCGGGTCACGCCGGGCCGTGGTCGGTTCGGCCCGGCAGATCCTCGACGCCGGCTTCGACGGCGTCCACTTCGACCTGGAGCCGCTGCACTCCGACGACCGGGACTACCTCTCCCTCCTCGACGGCCTCGGGGAGCTGACCCGGGCCCGCAAGGTCCCGCTCTCGGTCGCCGCCCACCAGATCGACCCGCTGCCGGGCGCCCACACGGCCCTCGGCGCGGTCAGCTCCAACGGCAGCGAGAAGTGGTGGTCCCAGGAGTTCTTCGGCGAGGTCGCCCGGCGCGTCGACCAGATAGCCGTCATGTCCTACGACACCTGGATGCCGCTGGAGAGCCTGTACGGCGGGTACGTCGCCCAGCAGACGGCCCTCGCCCTCGAAGTGACGCCCGAGACCACGGACCTGCTCATCGGCCTCCCCTTCTTCCACGAGGACGACCTCGGCCACCACGAGAACGCGGAGACGGTCGCCGCGGCCGTGAAGGGCGCCCGCCTCGGCCTCGGCCGCACCGACCCCGGCCGCAAGAGGTTCGGCCTCGCGCTGTACGTCGACTTCGCGGCCGAGGAGGGGGACTGGGCGGCCTACCGGACGGGCTGGCTCTGACGTGGTGCAGGATGGGCCCGCACGGCCGGACCGAGGCCGTCACCGAGGGGGGAGTACGACATGACCAGCCGTCTGCTGATGCCGGTCCACACGCGTGACCTCGCAGCGCCCGCGCGCGAGGTGCCCGGGTCCACCCGGGCCACCGCGATCCTGGACCTGGAGCATCCGCTCGTGACCGCGCTCACCGCCCGGGTGCTGCGCGAGGCCGAGGCCCGGGGAGCGGTCACCGACCGCGCCCGGCTCCAGGTGGCCCACGGCATCCTCGTCGCCGCCGTACGGCCCGTGTACTCCGTCGAGGACCGGCGCCGGGTGTCGCGCACCCTGCGGCTCGGCCGCGGCTCCTGCAGCCAGCGCATGGCGGTCCTGGAAGCGGTGGCCCGGTCCCTCGGCGTGGCGACCCGGGTGCGCGGCCTGCTCGTCGACGGCACCTTCTGGTACCCGAGGTTCCCGAAGCTGCGCGCGTTCGTCCCGGAGGAGGTCCTGCTCGCCTGGCCGGAGTTCCTGCTCGACGACGTCTGGGTCCCGATCGCGGAGCTGTTCACGGGTCTTGAGCCCGCCGACGGGCACGGCGGCGGGTTCACCAACTCCGGTGCGGAGACGCTCTTCGAGGCCGTCGCCCGGACGACCGTGGACTGGGACGCGCCCGCCGCCTGCGCCGGCTCGGCCCCCTGCGACCTCTCCGCCCACCTGCGGACGGACCTCGGCCGCTTCTCCTCGCGCGACGAGCTGTTCGACCTCCACGGGCAGACCCTGTGCCGCACCGCCCGCACCCTCGCCGAGCCGGTCCTCGGCCGCTGGAGCGCGGGCGCCGCGGCCTGAGGACGGGCCCGGGGACTCAGGCCTTCCGCCGCCTGATCGTCTTCCCGAGCCAGACGAGCGGGTCGTACTTCCGGTCCACGACCCGCTCCTTCAACGGGATCAGGGCGTTGTCGGTGATCCGGATGGACTCCGGACAGACCTCGGTGCAGCACTTGGTGATGTTGCAGTATCCGAGGCCGTGCTCCTCCTGCGCGGTCCGCCGCCGGTCGAGTCCGGCCTCCTCGGCCGCGTCCAGGGGGTGCATGTCGAGCTCCGCGATCCGCATGAGGAAGCGGGGCCCGGCGAAGGCCTCCTTGTTCTCCTCGTGGTCGCGCACCACATGGCAGGTGTCCTGGCACAGGAAGCACTCGATGCACTTCCTGAACTCCTGCGAGCGGTCCACGTCCTCCTGCTTCATCCGGTACTCGCCAGGGCCGAGCCCGGCGGGCGGGACGAACGCCGGGACCTCCCGGGCCTTCACGTAGTTGAAGGAGACGTCCGTGACCAGGTCGCGGACGACGGGGAAGGCCCGCATGGGCGTCACCGTGACGACCTCGTCCCGGTCGAAGACCGACATCCGGGTCATGCACATCAGCCGCGGCCGGCCGTTGATCTCGGCCGAGCACGACCCGCACTTGCCCGCCTTGCAGTTCCAGCGCACGGCCAGGTCGGGGGTCTGGGTGGCCTGGAGCCGGTGGACGATGTCGAGGACCACCTCGCCGTCGTGCACCTCGACGGTGTAGTCGGTCAGCTCCCCGCCGTCGGCGTCGCCCCGCCAGATCCGGAAGTGGGCCTGATACGTGCTCATGCGTCCAGCTCCTCCTCCGCCAGGTACTTCGCCAGCTCCTCCTTCTCGAAGAGGGCGAGCAGATCGGCTCTGATGGGCTCGGTCCGCACCCGCTCCAGCTCGATCCCGCCCGCTCCGGAAGTCCGGCACAGCAGGTTCACCGGCCGCCACGACCGCTCCATCGCCGGCCGGTCCTCGCGGGTGTGCCCGCCCCGGGACTCGGTGCGCTCCAGGGCGGCCAGGGCCACGCACTCGCTGACCAGGAGCATGTTCCGCAGGTCGAGGGCGAGGTGCCAGCCGGGGTTGAACTGCCGGTGCCCCTCGACCGCGATCCGCCCGGCCCGCCGCCGCAGGGCGGCGATCCGCTCCAGGGCCTCGGCCATCTCGCTCTCCCGCCGGATGATCCCGACGAGGTCGTTCATCGTCTGCTGGAGCTCCTGGTGGAGGGTGTACGGGTTCTCCGCCGGCCCGGCGCCGTCCGCGGGATCGAACGGGGCCAGCGCCTCCGTCCGGGCCGCCGCCACCGCCTCCTCGCCGACCTCGGCGGGCGCGGCCCCGGCCGCGTACTCCGCCGCGTGCAGCCCGGCCCGCCGCCCGAAGACCAGCAGGTCGGAGAGGGAGTTCCCGCCGAGCCGGTTGGAGCCGTGCATGCCGCCCGCGACCTCGCCGGCCGCGAAGAGCCCGGGCACCCCGACCGTGGCGGCCGTCTCCGAGTCGACGGCGACACCGCCCATCACGTAGTGACAGGTCGGGCCGACCTCCATCGCCTCGGCCGTGATGTCGACGTCCGCGAGCTCCTTGAACTGGTGGTACATCGAGGGCAGCCGGCGCCGGATCGTCTCCGCCGGCATCCGGGTCGACACGTCCAGGAACACCCCGCCGTGCGGGGAGCCGCGCCCCGCCTTCACCTCCGCGTTGATGGCCCGCGCCACCTCGTCGCGCGGCAGCAGTTCGGGCGGACGCCGGTTGTTCTCCGGGTCCTCGTACCAGCGGTCGCCCTCCTCCTCCGACTCGGCGTACTTCTCCTTGAAGACGTCGGGGACGTAGTCGAACATGAACCGCTTGCCCTCGGAGTTCCGCAGGACCCCGCCGTCGCCGCGTACGGACTCGGTGACGAGGATCCCCTTCACCGACGGCGGCCAGACCATCCCGGTCGGGTGGAACTGCACGAACTCCATGTTCACCAGCGGCGCCCCGGCGAGCAGGGCGAGGGCGTGGCCGTCGCCCGTGTACTCCCAGGAGTTGGAGGTCACCTTGAAGGACTTGCCGATCCCGCCGGTCGCGAGGACGACCGCGGGCGCCTCCAGGACGAGGAAGCGCCCGCTCTCCCGCTCGTAGCAGAAGACCCCGGCGACCCTCCCCGCGCCGTCCTTGAGGACGCGGGTGACGGTGAACTCCTGGAAGACCTTCAGGCGCGCCTCGTGGTCGCCGGTCTCGCGGTGGTCCTCCTGCTGGAGGCCGACGATCTTCTGCTGGAGGGTCCGGATGAGTTCGAGACCGGTGCGGTCGCCGACGTGCGCGAGCCGCGGGTACTCGTGGCCGCCGAAGTTCCGCTGGGAGATCCGGCCGTCCGGCGTGCGGTCGAAGAGCGCGCCCCAGGTCTCCAGCTCCCAGACCCGCTCGGGCGCCTCCTGGGCGTGCAGCTCGGCCATCCGCCACTGGTTGAGGAACTTCCCGCCGCGCATGGTGTCCCGGAAGTGCGTCTTCCAGTCGTCGTGCTCGTTGGCGTTGGCCATGGAGGCGGCGATGCCGCCCTCGGCCATCACCGTGTGCGCCTTGCCGAAGAGGGACTTGCAGATGACGGCGGTGCGCGCGCCGGCCCGGCGCGCCTCGATCGCGGCCCGCAGCCCGGCGCCGCCCGCGCCGACCACCACCACGTCCCACCGCTGCCGTTCCACGGAGCTCACAGGACTCATGTCAGAAGAACCTCGGGTCGTCGAAGGCACCGGTGGCGAGCAGATACACGTACAGGTCGCAGGCGGCGACGCTGACCAGCGACGCCCAGGCGAGTTGCATGTGACGCCGGTTCAGGCGCCCCACCCAGGTCCACAGCCGGTAGCGGACGGGATGCTTCGAGAAGTGCCTCAGCCGGCCGCCGACGATGTGCCGGCAGGAGTGGCAGGACAGGGTGTACGCCCAGATGAGGACGATGTTGACGAGGAAGACCAGCGTCCCGAGCCCGGCATGGCCCCACTCGTAGTCGGCGTTCCGGAAGGTGAGCGCGGTGTCGTACGTGAGGATCCCGGCGACCGGCAGCGCCGCGTAGAAGAAGTACCGGTGGAGGTTCTGCAGGAGCAGCGGGAAACGGGTCTCACCGGTGTACGTGCGGTGGGGTTCGGCCACCGCGCAGGCCGGGGGCGCCGCCCAGAACCCCCGGTAGTACGCCTTGCGGTAGTAGTAGCAGGTCAGCCGGAAGCCCAGCGGGAAGACCAGGATCAGCAGGGCGGGGGAGAGCCCCCACCAGCTGCCGAAGAGCGCCCAGTTCGGCCCGCCGCGCATGGGGACGCAGTTCTCCGCGAGGCAGGGCGAGTAGAACGGGGAGACGTAGGGGGCGGCGTAGTAGTCGGCGTTCGCGAAGGCCCGCCACGTCGAGTACGCGACGAAGGCGAGCAGCCCGGCCGCGGTGGCGGCGGGGGAGAGCCACCAGCGGTCGGTCCGCAGATGGCGGGCGGCGATGGAGGCGCGCCCCGGGGAGCGCACCCCCGTCGCCGCTCGGTGACTCGTCGGGGGTCGTGTACCTGTGGCCAACAGGGCCTCCTCGGCTCTACGGCGCGTGGCGGTCGCGTGCTCCCAGACCCTCGTCGTCGACGTCGGTCCAC
The DNA here is from genome assembly GCF_040295385.1 of Streptomyces sp. NPDC002825. NCBI lineage: Bacteria > Bacillati > Actinomycetota > Actinomycetes > Kitasatosporales > Streptomycetaceae > Streptomyces > Streptomyces sp. NPDC002825. Next base: position 24,942 of record NZ_JBEOVH010000010.1, on the reverse strand, counting down.
TTCCCGGCGTCGTACGGGGCGTCGGGGATGGTCACCATGCTCTCCGCACGGCCGGAGGCGGGCGTGGGAGGCGCGCTCCGCTCCGCTCCGACGCGGCGTTCCAGCTCGTCGACCGTGTGTTCCAGGTCCTGCAAGCGGCGCTTGACGGCCGCCAGATCGTCCTGAACGGACATGGTTGCCCTCACCTTCGTGAGTGTCGCGCGTCACATCCCGCTTGGGAAGTCGTGTGCACGGGCGGTTGGGCCGCACGAGTGGGCTTTGCCGGTCGTGCCGTCGTGTCGCCGTGGCCGGATCTGCTCCGTCCTTTTCAGTGTATGAGCAATAGGTCTGATCATCTCCAAATGGCATAAATCTGGACGAAGGGGTACAAGTCATGTCCCAGATCGGCGCCCCTCGCGGGAGGACATGCTCCAGGAGCCCCCGCTCCCGCACGCTCCGCTCCGTCGCCACCCTCACCAGCGCGGTCCTCGCGGTCACCGTCCTCGCCGGCTGCAGCTCCGGCGACGAGGCCGACGAGACCCCGGCGGCGGCCCAGGACAACGCGCCCGCGCCCCGCGACCGGGTCGCCGACGGGGGCACCCTCCGCTGGGCCGTCGACGCGCTGCCCACCACGCTCAACGCCTTCCAGGCCGACGCCGACGGCACCACCTCGCGCATCGCCGGAGCCGTGCTCCCCTCCCTCTACACGCTCGACGAGCGGGGCCGGCCCAGGCTGAACCCCGACTACCTGGAGTCCGCGCAGGTCGTCGAGACCGAGCCCAAGCAGATCGTCCTCTACAAGCTCAACCAGCAGGCGGTCTGGAGTGACGGACGCGAGATCGGCGCCGCCGACTTCGTGGCCCAGTGGCGCGCGCTGAGCGGCCGGGACACCGCGTACTGGACCGCCCGCAACTCCGGCTACGAGCGGATCGAGAAGATCGAGCGGGGCAAGAACGACCTGGAGGTCCGGGTCACCTTCGCCAAGCCCTACGCCGACTGGCAGGCCCTCTTCACGCCCCTCTACCCCAAGCAGGTGATGGGCTCCCCGAACTCCTTCAACGACGGGGCGCGCTCCACCCTCAAGGCCACTGCAGGACCGTTCCTGCTCAAGGCGATCGACCGGAAGGGCGGCGACGTCACCCTCGCCCGCAACCCCCGCTGGTGGGGACAGCAGGCCAAGCTCGACAGCGTCGTCCTCAAGGCCGTCCCCCGGGCGGACCGGGCCGACGCCCTCGCGGCCGGCGACGTCGACCTGGCCGAGATCGACCGGTCCGTCGCCGACCGGATCTCCCTCGCCCTGCGCGACGCCCGCGCCGGCCGGAACGGCGCCCAGGCCGCCCTCGCCCACGGCCCCGGCGCCGCGACGACCCCCTCCAAGGCCCTGAAGTCCTGGGCCCTCGCCCACGGCTCCGACGACGACAAGGCGGCCGAGGCCAAGGCCGCCCGCAAGGAGAACCAGGAGGCGATCGCCCGGTACGCGCGCGCCCAGGACGCCCTCGCGAAGTACGTGGTCCGCAAGTCCCTGGAGCCCGCCTACACCCAGCTCTCGCTGAACGGCGAGTCCGGCCCGCTGGCCGACGAGCGGGTACGGCGCGCGGTGGCCCGCGCCATCGACCGCCAGGAACTCGCCGAATCCGTCCTCAAGCCGCTCGGCCTCCCCGCGCATCCCCCCGGCAGCCACCTCGCGCTCGCCGGCCAGGCCGCGTACGCGGACAGCAGCGACGCGCTCGGCGGCCAGGACACCAAGGAGGCGCAGGCCCTCCTCGCCGACGCGGGCTGGGTCCCCGGCGGCGCGCTCCACAAGCCCGCCGGCACCAAGGCGGGCAGCGAGGCGGAGAAGAAGGAGGCGGAGAAGGAGGCCGAGAAGAAGGCCACGGAGAAGACCAGGAAGAGCGAGGGCTCCAGCGACGCCAAGAAGCCGGCGAGCGACACCGCCTCCGACGAGGGCCTCTACATCGTCGGCGACGACAAGCCCGGCGACCGCCGCGCGGCCGCCGCCCCCGCCATCGGCGCGAACGGCCCCGAGGGCGGCACCGGCATCCTCGCCCCGGCCTCCGCCGCCGCCCGGCAGAGCGCCGCGCTCCTCGCCCGGGCCGAGGCCCTCGACACCGGCGCCGGCGCCGCCCGCGCCGCCCGTTCCGCCCCCAAGCCCGACCAGGGGGTCGCCGGGGCCTACGCCCCGCGCGGCACCGCCGCCCCCGTGACCGCCCCCGGGGCCGCCAAGGCCCTCGGCAAGGACGGCAAGGCGCTCAGCCTCCGCTTCGTCCTGCCGTCCGGGCCGGGCTCCGAGTCGCTGCGGGCGGTCGGGGACCGGATCGTCCGGATGCTCGACGCCGTCGGGATCCGCACCGAGGTCACCAAGGTCTCCGACGACAGCTTCTTCAAGGACCACGTGGCCTCGGGCGACTACGACCTGGCCCTCTACTCCTGGCCCGCCTCCGCCTTCCCGGCGACCGACGCCCGGCCGATCTTCGCCAAGCCCGAGCCCGCCTCGGACGGCTCGCTCCTGGTCGAGCAGAACTACTCCCGGGTCGGCACCGACCGCATCGACCAGCTCTTCGACCAGGCGGCCGGGACCCTCGACGAGGAGGAGGCCCACGAGCTCGTGCGCCAGGCCGACGCCCGGATCTGGGCCGCCGCCGGCTCCATCCCGCTCTACCAGCGCCCGCAGCTCGTCGCCGCCCGCGCCGATCTCGTGAACGCCGGTGCCTGGGGCCTCGCCGCCCCCCGCTACCAGGACATCGGGTTCAAGAAGCCCGAAACGACCAAGGGTACCCAGTCGAACGACTGAAAGTGCAGGTCACAACCTCAGAAGCAGCTCAAGTTCCTTGCCCGCCGGAGACCCCGGCGGGCAGGATCGCGTCGGCCCCTTGACCCGGTCCGCATGACTTTCCCCACACCCTGAAACCTCCCAGTAGACCCTCTCGGATCAAGCCGGGGAAGCCCCTTGCACGGCAGCCCCGTACCATAGGACATAGCCGTGGCGCGTCCGCCCGGCGGGCGTAAGAGGAACTGACGCCGCATCCCACGATCCGAGAGAAGCGCAAGCACCCATGCCCACGCGCCACGACATCCGTAACGTCGCCATCGTCGCCCACGTCGACCATGGCAAGACGACCATCGTCGACGCCATGCTCAAGCAGGCCGGTGCCTTCGCCGCCCACCAGCAGCTCGACGACCGCATGATGGACTCGAACGACCTGGAGCGTGAGAAGGGCATCACGATCCTCGCCAAGAACACGGCGGTGAAGTATCACCCCAAGGACGGCGGGGCCCCGATCACGATCAACATCATCGACACCCCCGGCCACGCCGACTTCGGTGGCGAGGTCGAGCGCGGTCTGTCGATGGTCGACGCCGTCGTCCTCCTGGTGGACGCCTCCGAGGGTCCGCTCCCGCAGACCCGCTTCGTGCTGCGCAAGGCGCTCCAGCAGCGCAAGCCTGTCATCCTCTGCATCAACAAGACGGACCGCCCGGACTCCCGGATCGACGAGGTCGTCAACGAGACCTACGACCTCTTCCTCGACCTGGACGCCGACGAGGACCAGATCGAGTTCCCGATCGTCTACGCCTGCGGCCGCGACGGCATCGCCTCGCTGACCAAGCCGGAGGACGGCACGGTCCCGCAGGACTCCGAGAACCTCGAGCCGTTCTTCTCCACCATCCTGGAGCACGTCCCGGCCCCGTCGTACGACGAGGAGGCCCCCCTCCAGGCCCACGTCACCAACCTGGACGCCGACAACTTCCTCGGCCGCATCGCGCTGCTCCGCGTCGAGCAGGGCGAGCTGCGCAAGGGTCAGACGGTCGCGTGGATCAAGCGGGACGGCACGATCTCCAACGTCCGCATCACCGAGCTGATGATGACCGAGGCGCTCACCCGCAAGCCGGCCGAGGTCGCCGGCCCCGGTGACATCTGCGCCGTCGCCGGTATCCCCGACATCATGATCGGCGAGACCCTGGCCGACCCGGAGAACCCGATCGCGCTCCCGCTGATCACGGTCGACCAGCCGGCCATCTCCATGACCATCGGCACCAACACCTCGCCGCTCGTCGGCCGCGGTGGCACCGGCAAGGGCGCGGACGCCAAGGCCGCCGTGAAGGACCGCAAGGTCACCGCCCGCCAGGTCAAGGACCGCCTGGACCGCGAGCTCATCGGTAACGTCTCGCTCCGCGTCCTCGAGACCGAGCGCCCGGACGCCTGGGAGGTCCAGGGCCGTGGTGAGCTCGCGCTCGCCATCCTGGTCGAGCAGATGCGCCGCGAGGGCTTCGAGCTCACCATCGGCAAGCCGCAGGTCGTCACCAAGGAGGTCGACGGCAAGATCCACGAGCCCGTCGAGCGCCTCACGGTCGACGTCCCCGAGGAGCACATGGGCGCGGTCACGCAGCTCATGGGTGTCCGCAAGGGCCGCATGGACAACATGTCGAACCACGGCTCCGGCTGGGTCCGCATGGAGTTCGTCGTTCCGTCCCGTGGCCTCATCGGCTTCCGTACGGAGTTCCTGACCCAGACCCGCGGCACGGGCATCGCCCACTCGATCCACGAGGGCCACGAGCCGTGGTTCGGCCCGCTGGTCACCCGTAACAACGGCTCGCTGGTCGCCGACCGCGCGGGTGCGGTCACCGCCTTCGCGATGACCAACCTCCAGGAGCGCGGCGTCCTGTTCACCGACCCCGGCACCGAGGTGTACGAGGGCATGATCGTCGGCGAGAACTCCCGCTCCGACGACATGGACGTGAACATCACCAAGGAGAAGAAGCTCACCAACATGCGCTCCTCCTCCGCCGACTCCTTCGAGGCGATCGTCCCGCCGCGGAAGCTCTCCCTGGAGCAGTCCCTGGAGTTCTGCCGCGACGACGAGTGCGTCGAGGTCACCCCGGAGGCCGTGCGCATCCGCAAGGTCGTCCTGGACCAGAAGGAGCGCGGTCGTTCCGCTTCCCGCGCCAAGAACAGCTGAGTAAGGTCGCATACGGCCGAGCACGGCGGGGTAGATCATGGACCTGTGATCTTCGCCGCTCTCGGTTGACATGACGTCAGCAACGGAGCCCGGGTCCCCACAGACGCTGTGGGGGCCCGGGCTTTTCGTCAAGTTTCGTCAACTCGGTTTCATGGATCAGGTGTCCGCATATCGGCGATCGCTCTCCGGTACGTGTGTTAACAGTCCGTTTCGGGCGTGTCTGTCTGTGCTCATTTTGTCCGGATTTCGGTATCTCGGACCCCGGCGATGTTGTCAAAACGAGACCGCTTAAGTGTGGTTTACAGCCCGGGCGTACTTAATAGTTGGCTCCATTGAGCTCGGGTCAATGGGTCACGCACTGTGGGGAGTGCCGACTCACGAGCACACTCGGGGCACTTGAGTCCAAAGCCGTCAGGGGTGTCGGCAGGGCTCGGGGTGTCCCTCTTGTAGTGACAAAGTGGACTCATGAGGAGGAACCCATGCGCGGTGCCAAGAGCGCCAAGTGGGTAACGGGCGCGATCATCGTCGCCCTTGCTGCGACCGCCTGTGGCGGGGGTAAGAGCGGCGACAGCGGCACGGACGCCAAGGCTGTTGACCCGAACGGAATCTTCTCCATCGAGCTCGGTGAGCCGGAGAAGCCTCTGCTCACCGGTGACACGATGGAGTCCAACGGCTCCGCCGTCATGGCCGGCCTGTTCTCGACCCTGGTCGACTACAAGGCCGACGGCTCCCTGGAGATGATCAACGCCGAGTCGGTCACCACGACGGACTCGAAGACGTGGACCGTCAAGCTCAAGCCGGGCTGGACCTTCCACGACGGCACGCCGGTCACCTCCAAGTCCTACGTGGACGCGTGGAACTGGAACGCCAGCCTGAAGAACGCCCAGGGCCTCGCGTCCTGGTTCGCGGACATCAAGGGCTACGACAAGGTCCACCCGGACGCCGAGGGCGCCAAGCAGACCGCCGACAAGCTCGAGGGTCTGAAGGTCGTCGACGAGAACACCTTCACGATCGAGCTCTCGAAGGCCGTTCCGTACTTCGGTCACAAGCTCGCGTACATCGTGTTCGCGCCGCTGCCGGAGTCCTTCTACAAGCTCGACGCGAAGGCCCGCGGTGCGGCCCCGGTCGGCAACGGTCCCTACAAGTTCAAGAGCTGGGACCACAAGAAGAAGATCGAGATCACCCGCTTCGACGGCTACAAGGGCCCGAACAAGGCGAAGAACGGCGGTGTGGTCTTCAAGAACTACACCACCCTCGAGGCCGCGTACGAGGACCTGAAGTCCGGCAACGTCGACGTCCTGCGTCAGATCGCGCCGAAGGACCTCCCGGTCTACCGCCAGGACCTCGGCGACCGCGCCGTGGACCAGCCGTACTCCGCGATCCAGACCATCGCCGTCGCCTTCTACTCCGACCAGTGGAAGAAGCCGAAGCTGGTCGACCCGCGCGTCATCCAGGGTCTGTCCATGGCGATCGACCGCGCCACCATCACCAAGACGGTGCTGAACGGCACGCGTGAGCCCGCGACCGGCTGGGTCGCCAAGGGTGTCCTCGGCTTCCAGGCCGACGGTGGTGCCGGTGTCACCACGTTCGACCCGGCCAAGGCCAAGGAGCTCATCAAGGCCGGCGGCGGCGTCCCCGGCAACAAGATCTCCATCCAGTACAACGCCGACGGTGGCCACAAGGAGTGGGTGGACGCTGTCTGCAACTCCATCACCCAGGCCACCAGCGTCCAGTGCGTCGGCGACGGCAAGCCGGACTTCCAGGCCGACCTGACCGCTCGTAAGACCAAGCAGGTCAAGTCGCTCTACCGTTCCGGCTGGGTGCTCGACTACCCGGTGAACGCCAACTTCATCTCCGACCTGTTCCGTACGGGTGCGGGCGGCAACCAGGGCGACTTCTCCAACAAGGAGCTGGACGCCAAGATCGCGAAGGCCGACTCGGCCGCCACCCTTGACGAGTCCGTCAAGGCCTACCAGGCGATCGAGAAGGACCTCAAGAACTACATGCCGTCCATCCCGCTCTGGTACTACAAGGTCAACGCGGGCTTCTCCGAGAAGGTCTCGGGTGTCGCCTACGGTCAGGACGGCGACCCGATCCTGACCGGCGTCGAGGTCAAGAAGTAATCACCCGAGCGTAGTCCGCACACCGTCACGGGACCGACGGACCGTCAGTCCCGTGCCGGTGCCTTACGCAGCGGCCGGGGGGCCCTTCCACGACATCGGTATGCCCGGATCCGGGCATGCCGTCGCGGGAGGGCCCGTCGGTTGCGCTGACACATCTCAACGGAGGCATGATGGGGCGTTATGTCGCACGACGACTGCTCCAGATGATCCCGGTTTTCCTCGGGACAACCCTGCTGATCTTCCTCATGGTGCACAGCCTGCCCGGCGATCCCGTGCTTGCCATGTTCGGCGACAAGGGCGCCGACCCGGCGACGCTCGCCGCGAAGCGCCATGAGCTGGGTCTCGACAGGTCCTTGCCGGTGCAGTACTTCACGTACATGCGGGACATGGTCCTGCACCTGGACTTCGGCACCCAGATCCGTAACGGACTGCCGGTCACCGAGGTACTGGGTGACGCGTTCCCCATCACTCTCCAGCTGGCCGCTCTCGCGTTCGCCATCGAGCTGGTCTTCGGCATCGGTCTGGGCATCATCGGTGGTCTGCGCGCCGGCCGCCTGGCCGACAACCTGATCCTGATCTTCACCCTGCTGATCATCTCGATCCCGGTCTTCGTCCTCGGCTACATCATCAAGATGGTGTTCGCCTTCAACCTGGAGTGGATCGCACCGAACGTCAGCACCGAGCCGGTCCTGAGCGAGATGATCGCCCCGGCGATCGTCCTCGGCGGTCTCTCCCTCGCGTACGTGGCCCGACTGACCCGTACCTCCATGGCGGAGAACCTGCGCGCCGACTACATGCGCACGGCCGTCGCCAAGGGCCTGCCGCGGCGCCGCGTCATCGGTGTCCACCTGATGCGCAACTCGATGATCCCCGTGGTCACCTTCCTCGGCACCGACATCGGCGCCCTCATGGGCGGCGCGGTCGTCACCGAGGCGATCTTCAACATCCACGGAATCGGCGGCGTCATCGCCGAGTCGATCTCCCGGCGCGAAGGTTCGACCCTGGTGGGCCTCGTCACCATCCTGGTGATCGTCTACCTCGTCACCAGCCTGCTCATCGACCTGCTGTACGCGGTCCTGGACCCGAGGATCCGGTATGCCTGACGTGACCAAGACCGCTGCCGCCGTCGAGGATGCCGTCGCGCCCCCCTCCGTGGACGCGTCCGCTCCGGTGGCCAAGGCGGAGAAGGCCCGTAGCCTCTGGGGCGACGCCTGGGCCGACCTGCGCCGCAACCCGTACTTCATCATCTCGTCGGTCCTGATCGCGCTGCTGCTGCTGATCTCCGCGTGGCCGACCCTCTTCACCAGCGCGTCCCCGACCGCCGGTGACCTGGTCCACCACTTCCTCAGCAAGCCCGAGCTGGGCAAGGTCGGCTCGCCCGACTGGCTGGGCTACGACCAGCAGGGCCGCTCCGTCTACGCCCGCCTGATCCACGGCACCCGCGCCTCGATCATCGTCGGCATCGCGGTCACCGCGATCGTCACGGTCGTCGGCGGCATCATGGGCATGATCTCCGGCTACTTCGGCGGCTGGGTCGACGCGCTGCTCTCCCGGCTCACCGACGTCTTCTTCGGCATCCCCTTCCTGCTCGGCGCCATGGTCGTCCTGCAGGCCTTCGTCGACCGGACCGTCTGGGTCGTCGTCTTCGCCCTCGCGTTCCTCGGCTGGACCCAGATCACCCGCGTCATGCGCGGTGCCGTGATCACGGTCAAGCAGGCCGACTACGTCCACGCGGCCAAGGCCCTCGGCGCCGGGACCACCCGGATCCTGTTCAAGCACATCCTGCCGAACGCCATGGCTCCCGTGATCGTCGTCGCGACGATCGCGCTCGGCGGTTACATCTCGGCCGAGGCCACCCTGTCCTTCCTCGGACTCGGCCTCGCCGCCCCGACCGTCTCCTGGGGTGTCGACATCTCCGCCGGCGTCGCCCAGATCCGTATCGCTCCGCACGTGCTGCTCTGGCCCTCGATCATGCTGAGCCTCACCGTTCTGGCGTTCATCATGCTCGGCGAAGCCGTCCGCAACGCCCTCGACCCCAAGCTGCGCTGAGGAGGGCGTAACAGATGAGCATCACTGACAAGACCGCGGCCGTCCCCGCCCCGCGCGGCGGTTCCGACCACACCGGTCCGCTCCTCGAAGTCAAGGACCTGCACGTCGAGTTCCACACCCGTGACGGTGTGGCCAAGGCGGTCAACGGCGTCAACTACTCGGTGAACGCCGGCGAGACCCTCGCCGTCCTCGGCGAGTCCGGCTCCGGCAAGTCCGTCACCGCCCAGGCCATCATGGGCATCCTCGACATGCCGCCCGGCAAGATCCCGCAGGGCGAGATCCTGTTCCGCGGCGAGGACATGCTGAAGATGTCCGAGGAGGACCGCCGGAAGATCCGCGGCCGGAAGATCGCGATGATCTTCCAGGACGCGCTGTCCTCCCTCAACCCGGTCCTCACCGTCGGCTACCAGCTCGGCGAGATGTTCCGGGTGCACCAGGGCATGTCCAAGAAGGACGCCACGCGCAAGGCCGTCGAGCTGATGGACAAGGTCAAGATCCCCGCCGCCAAGGCGCGGGTCTCGGACTACCCCCACCAGTTCTCCGGCGGTATGCGCCAGCGCATCATGATCGCCATGGCGCTCGCCCTGGAGCCGGACCTGATCATCGCCGACGAGCCCACCACGGCTCTCGACGTGACCGTCCAGGCCCAGGTCATGGACCTCCTCGCGGAGCTCCAGCAGGAATACAACATGGGCCTGATCCTGATCACCCACGACCTCGGCGTCGTCGCCGACGTCGCGGACAAGATCGCCGTGATGTACGCCGGCCGGATCGTCGAGCAGGCGCCGGTGCACGAGCTGTACAAGCGCCCGGCCCACCCGTACACCCGAGGTCTCCTCGACTCGATCCCGCGCCTGGACCAGAAGGGCCAGGAGCTCTACGCGATCAAGGGCCTGCCGCCCAACCTGCTCAAGGTGCCCACCGGCTGCGCCTTCAACCCGCGCTGCCCCAAGGCCGACGACATCTGCCGCACGGAGATCCCGGCCCTGGTGCCGGTCTCCGAGCGGGACGGCGCGGATCTGCCCGGCCGCAAGAGCGCCTGCCACTTCTGGAAGGAGACGATCCATGGCTGACCTCAGCACGAACGACGAGGCCGTGGCCGCCGCCCTCGACGCCCCTGTGGGCCGCGGCGAGCCGATCCTCCAGGTGCGCAACCTGAAGAAGCACTTCCCGCTGACGCAGGGCATCCTCTTCAAGAAGCAGGTCGGCGCGGTCAAGGCCGTGGACGGGGTCTCCTTCGACCTCTACCAGGGCGAGACCCTCGGCATCGTGGGCGAGTCCGGCTGTGGCAAGTCCACGGTCGCCAAGCTCCTGATGAACCTGGAGCGGGCCACCGCCGGCGAGGTCTTCTACAAGGGCCAGGACATCACCAAGCTGTCCGGGCGCGCGCTGAAGGCCGTCCGCCGCAACATCCAGATGGTGTTCCAGGACCCGTACACCTCGCTGAACCCGCGCATGACGGTCGGCGACATCATCGGCGAGCCCTTCGACATCCACCCCGAGGTGGCCCCGAAGGGCGACCGGCGCCGCAAGGTGCAGGAGCTGCTCGACGTCGTCGGTCTGAACCCGGAGTACATCAACCGGTACCCGCACCAGTTCTCCGGCGGCCAGCGCCAGCGCATCGGCATCGCCCGCGGCCTCGCGCTCAACCCGGAGATCATCATCTGCGACGAGCCGGTCTCGGCCCTGGACGTCTCCGTCCAGGCGCAGGTCATCAACCTGATGGGGAAGCTCCAGGACGAGTTCAACCTCTCCTACATCTTCATCGCGCACGACCTGTCGATCGTCCGGCACATCTCGGACCGCGTCGGCGTCATGTACCTCGGCAAGATGGCCGAGATCGGTACGGACGAGCAGATCTACGAGCACCCGACGCACCCGTACACCCAGGCGCTGCTCTCCGCGGTGCCGGTGCCGGACCCGGAGGCCCGCGCGCACCGCGAGCGGATCATCCTCACCGGCGACGTCCCCTCGCCGGCCAACCCGCCGTCGGGCTGCAGCTTCCGCACCCGCTGCTGGAAGGCGCAGGAGAAGTGCTCGCAGGAGGTGCCGGTCCTCGCGATCCCGCAGCGCTTCCAGGGCGAGGACACCCCGGCCGCGCACTTCTCGGCGTGCCACTTCGCCGAGGAGAAGCAGGTCCTTTCGGTCTGACCCTTTCGGCCTGACCCGACCCGGAGCCCGAGAGGCCCCCGCCACCCGCAAGGGTGGCGGGGGCCTTCGCCGTTCCCGGCCCCCGTCCGTCCCGCGCGGTGCCGACGCGCGACGGGAACGTCCCGCGGGACGGGCGTACGGGAGTCCCGTTCCCGTCCCGCGTCCCCCGGCCCGTCCCGTGCCCCGCGGGACGCCGCCTCCCGTCCGTGCCCCTGCCTCGGCCGTCGACGGCGCCCCGTCCCACCGGGCCCGCGCACGGGACGGCCCGGTCCGACGGGACAGCACGGACAGCGGGCGGGACTGGCAGCGTGTGCCGCGGCGCAGCACAACTGCCGCCCACCGCCTACTACTTCAGGACCAGGGGTCACCGTGAAAGCACTCACCCGCAAGCTCGCCACCGTCGGCTCGGCCCTCGCGATGGCCGGATCGAGCCTCCTGCTCGCCTCGTCGCCGGCCTCGGCCGCGACGTACTGCTACGCGTCCAGCTGCCAGGGTCTGGACCCGGCCACCACGATCTGTCAGAACGACGCGCGGACCGTCGCCACTTCAGGCTGGAGCAACCTGGAGCTCCGCTACAGCCCCACCTGCCGGGCGGCCTGGGCGCGCCTCGCCAACGGCGGCTCGGAGGGCAAGTACGTCACCGTGAGCCGCAGCGACGGCAACGGGGCCTACTCGACGCACTACTACGGCAACGGTGCCACCGTCTGGACCGCGATGGTGAACGACGCGGGCATCACCTCCAGGGCCTGCGAGTACTGGGACAACGGCTCCGGCTACTACGACTGCACGGGCTGGTACTAGGAAGCGGGGGAGCGCTCTCGTGAACACCCTCACCCGCAAGCTCGCCACCGCCGGCTCGGCCCTCGCCCTCGCCGCGTCCGGCCTGCTGTTCGCCTCCTCCCCGGCCTCCGCCGCGACGTACTGCTACGGGCCGTCCTGCACGGGCCTCGACCCGGCCACCTCGATCTGCCAGAACGACGCCCGCACCGTCGCGAGGAACAGCATCGGCACCGAGCTCCGCTACAGCCCGACCTGCCGGTCCGCCTGGGCGCGTCAGAGCAGCAACTCGTCCATGATCATCTGGGTCGAGAGCAACACCGGTCTGTACGAGGAGGCCCGCTACACCGGCAGCGGCACCGTGTGGACCACGATGATCGACGACAAGGGCATCATCGACCGCGCCTGCGGCTACATCACGGGATTCGAGTGGAACTGCACGTCGTGGTACTAGCCTCCGGGGCGCTCGTCCGCCACCTCGCGACCGCCGCTTCGGCCCTCGTGCTCGACACCGCCGTGACCCACTGCACCGACAGCCACTGAGGTGAGGAACGCACCGTCATGACCCCTGTCAGAGAACCGAATTCCCGCCGGAGCTTCCTCGCCGGCGGCCTCGCGCTCGGCGCCGCGTCCCTGCTGCCCCTGGGGGCTGCGGGCCCGGCGCGCGCCGCGACCGGGCCCGTCATCGCGGACACCACCGCGTGGGGCGCCCGCCCGGCGAGCAGCCCCGTGAAGGTGCTGTCGACCCCGCCGCAGAAGATCATCGTGCACCACACGGACACTCCCAACACCACCGACTACTCGCAGGCCCAGGCCTTCCAGCTCGCCCGCTCCATGCAGGACTGGGCGATGGACACGCGCCAATGGATCGACACGGGCCAGCACTTCACCGTCTCGCGCGGCGCGTACGTCCTGGAGGGCCGGCACAGCAGCCTCACCGCGCTCCAGGGCGGCACCCAGACCGTGGAGTCGGCGCACTGCACCGGGCAGAACACCGTCGCCATCGGCATCGAGAACGAGGGCACGTACAGCACCGTCGACCCGCGCGGCGAGCAGTACGCGGCGCTCGTCGAGCTGTGCGCGTACATCTGCCGCCAGTACGGGCTGCGCGCCTACCAGATCTACGGGCACCGGGACTTCAACGCCACCCTGTGCCCCGGCGACCGCCTGTACGCGCTGCTCCCGCAGCTGCGGCGGGACGTCGCCGCCCGCGTCGGCGGCGACCCGACGGCCCCCGTGTGGCCGCTGCTGCACAACGGCGACGCGGGCGACCGGGTCCGCGCGCTCCAGCACCTCCTCGTGAGGCGCGGTGCCACGATCACCGTGGACGGCAGCTTCGGCCCCGCCACCGAGCAGGCCGTACGGGACTTCCAGTCGCTCGTGCACGCCACGTACGACGGCTACGCGGGCAACCAGACCTGGCACCAGCTGGTGGCGCCCGTACGGCAGGGCGACACCGGCGCCGCGGTCCAGACCGTCCAGCTGCTGCTCACCGCCAAGGGCGTCCCCACCGCCCAGGACGGCGTCTTCGGCCCCGGCACCCTGGCCTCGGTCGTCTCCTTCCAGAACGCCGCCGGGCTGCCCGCCGACGGCGTCGCCGACGCGCGCACCTTCAGCCGCCTCCTCGCCTGAACGCCGTTGCAGGGGTCTGCACGCGCCTGGGTAGGCGTCTGCAGGCGCCTGGGTAGGCACCCGAACGCACCTGAAGTCCACCCACCGACACAGGAGGAGTCCACCGTCATGCCGTCGACCATCCGGTCGTTCCGCCCCCTGCGCGGGCCGGTCCCGCTCGCGGCCCTCGCCGCCCTCGCCGCGCTGCTCGTGCTCATCGGCCTGGGCGCGCCCGCGCACGCCTTCTCGGGCGCGTTCGTCCCCACCCAGAGCAAGGGCAACCGGGGCTCGGACGTCACCGCCCTCCAGTACCTCCTCAACGGCCAGGGCGCGCAGCTCTCCGCCGACGGCGTCTTCGGCTCCGGGACCGACACCGCCGTCCGCTCCTTCCAGTCCTCCCACGGCCTCGCCGCGGACGGCATCGTCGGCCCGAACACCTGGCGGGCGCTGACCCCGACCGTCCGGGAGGGCAGCCAGGGCGAGGCCGTGAAGGCCGTCCAGTACCTGCTCAACGCCAAGCGCGGGGCGGGCCTCTCGGTCGACGGCGCCTTCGGCCCCGGCACCGCCTCGGCCGTCCGCACCTTCCAGAGCCACGCCGGCCTCGGCGCGGACGGCATCGTCGGCCCGGACACCTGGACCAACCTGCTCTGGCACTACGAGTACGCCGACTACAACGCCGGCACCCTGTGCAACCAGAACCCCGACGGCAACAGCTCCGCCGACTGGGGCACCGCCGCCGCCATCGGCCAGCTGGAGGCGGGCGCCCGCACCTTCGCCGCCCTCGGGCGGGGCAAGGTCCCGGTCGGCGACATCTCCTTCGAGCACGGCGGCTCCATCTCCGGCCACGCCAGCCACCAGGTCGGCCTGGACGCCGACTTCTGGCCCGTGCGCACCGACTCGGCGCAGTGCACCGGCTCCCGGATCACCTGGGACTCGGGCAGCTACGACCGTGCCGCCACCCGCGAGCTGGTCAAGGCCATGCGCGCCGCCGCCCCGGGCCACGTCAAGTTCATCTACTTCAACGACCCGCAGCTGATCGCGGAGGGGCTGACCGTCCAGTACCCCAACCACGACAACCACCTCCACATCCGTTACTGCGAGCCGGTCCACCCCGACGCGAACTACCAGTGCTGACACGAGAGGTCGAGGATCCCGCCATGACACTCGCGAGAAGACTGCCCGGCCTCGCGGCCGCGCTGCTCGCCGCCCTCGTCACCGCCCTGGTGGCCGGCGTGCTCCAGGCCGCCCCCGCCCTCGCCGCCGACTGGCCGCTGGTCAGGAAGGGCAACACCGGCGCCCAGGTGACCACCGTCCAGCACCTGCTGACCGCCCGCGGCTACGCCACCTCCGCCGACGGCGTCTTCGGCGACGGCACCGAGTCCAAGGTCCGCGGCTTCCAGAGCGCGAGCGGCCTGTCCGCGGACGGCATCGTCGGCGCCGACACCTGGTCCAGGCTGATCGTCACCGTCCGCAAGGGCGACAACGGCTCCGCGGTGAAGGCCGCGCAGACGCAGCTCAACCGGTACGGGGCGGGGCTCGCCGTCGACGGCGCCTTCGGCGACGGCACCGACGGCAAGGTCCGCAGCTTCCAGTCCTCCCACGGCCTCGACGCGGACGGCATCGTCGGCCCGGACACCTGGCGCGCCCTGGTCACCGGCTCCTCCGGCGGCAGCGGCGGCAGCAGCGGCCTGCTGACCCACGCCCAGGCCGCCGCCCTCTTCACCGCGGCCGGCATCACCTGGAGCTCCTCGGGCAACTGCTCCGACCGCTACAGCAGCAGCTGCACCTCCTTCGACGGCCTGCGCCAGGCCTCCGCCGACGGCGCCGTGGCCCTGCGCCGGGCGAGCGGCTGCGCCATGAACATCACCGGCGGCACCGAGACGGGCCACGCGAGCGGCACGTACAGCCACTGGAACGGCTACAAGCTGGACTTCGCGATGTCGAGCTGCCTGACCGGCTACATCACCGGGAACTTCCCCTACTCCGGCCAGCGGGGCGACGGCGCCGCCCTCTACACCGCTCCCTCGGGCAACATCTACGCCAACGAGGGCAACCACTGGGACGTGACCTTCCTGAACTGAGCCGAAACCGACCCGGGGCGACGCAACCCGGACAGCGGTCGCCGAGATGCGACCCTGTCCGGGTTGCGGTGATATGGGGGCCTAAGTCTCGGCAAGACCATCGGGAGGCACTCCATGCGCGGAGCCACACACGCCAAGTGGGCCGCACTGGCCACCGCCGTCGCCCTCGCGGCGACGGCCTGTGGCAGCGACGACAGCGGCGGTGGTGGTGGCGGAGGGGCCGACGGCATCGTGAGTTCCTCGTGGGGCGACCCGCAGAACCCGCTGGAGCCCGCCAACACGAACGAGGTCCAGGGCGGCAAGGTCCTGTCCATGATCTTCCGCGGGCTCAAGCAGTACGACCCGAAGACCGGCGAGGCCAAGGACATGCTCGCCGAGAAGATCGAGACCACGGACTCGCAGAACTTCACCATCACGGTCAAGGACGGCTGGACGTTCTCCAACGGCGAGAAGGTCACCGCGAAGTCCTTCGTGGACGCCTGGAACTACGGCGCCAGTCTGAAGAACAACCAGAAGAACGCGTTCTTCTTCGGCCAGATCGAGGGCTACGACAAGGTCCACCCCGACAAGGGCGAGCCCACCGCCGAGACCATGTCCGGCCTCAAGGTGACCGGCACGCAGACCTTCACGGTCAAGCTCACCCAGAAGTTCTCCACCTGGCCCGTCACCCTCGGCTACGCGGCCTTCTCGCCGCTGCCCCAGGCCTTCTTCAGCGACCACGCCGGCTGGCTCTCGAAGCCCGTCGGCAACGGCCCGTACACGGTCGACTCGTACTCCAAGGGCTCCCAGATGTCCCTGAAGCGCTGGGACGCCTACCCCGGCCCCGACAAGGCCCAGAACGGCGGCATCACCCTCAAGGTCTACACGGACAACAACACCGCCTACACGGACCTGACGGCCGGCAACCTCGACCTCGTCGACGACGTGCCCGCCTCGCAGCTCAAGAACGTCGAGTCCGACCTCGGCGGCCGGTACATCAACGTGCCCGCCGGCATCATCCAGACCCTCTCCTTCCCGTTCTACGACCCCGCGTGGAACAAGCCGGGCCAGGAGAAGCTCCGGCAGGGCCTCTCCATGGCGATCAACCGCCAGCAGATCACCGAGACGATCTTCCAGAAGACCCGCACCCCCGCCGTCGACTGGACCTCCCCGGTGCTCGGCTCGGAGGGCGGCTACAAGGACGTCTGCGGGGACTTCTGCAAGTACGACGCGGCCCAGGCCAAGAAGCTCGTCGCCGAGGGCGGCGGCATCCCCGGCGGCACGATGACGATCTCGTACAACGCCGACACCGGCTCCCACAAGGAGTGGGTGGACGCCGTCTGCAACTCCATCAACAACGCACTCGGCAACAACAAGGCCTGCGTCGGCAACCCGATCGGCACCTTCGCCGACTTCCGCAGCCAGGCCAGCACCCAGAAGCTGAAGGGCCCGTTCCGGGCCGGCTGGCAGATGGACTACCCGCTCATCCAGAACTTCCTCCAGCCGCTGTACTACACCAACGCCTCGTCGAACGACGGCAAGTACTCCAACCCCGAGTTCGACAAGCTGGTCAACCAGGCCAACGCCGAGTCCGACATCAACAAGGCCGTCGGGCTCTTCCAGCAGGCCGAGGGAGTCCTCCGCGACGACATGGGTGCCATCCCGCTCTGGTACCAGAACGGCAGCGCCGGCTACTCGGACCGGGTCAGCAACGTGACCCTGAACCCCTTCAGCGTCCCGGTCTACGACCAGATCAAGGTGAAGTGACGCCGTAGCAGTACGACGGTGTACGGCCCGGGCCGCGGATCACCGCTCCGGGCCGTACGCCGTCCCGCAACCCACCCTTCCTGGAGGCCTCCGTGGGTCGATACGTGATCCGGCGGCTGCTGCAGATGATCCCGGTCTTCTTCGGCGCCACGCTGTTGATCTTCCTGATGGTGAACGTGATGGGCGACCCCATCGCCGGCCTCTGCGGCGACCGCGCCTGCGACCCGGCCACCGCCGCCCAGCTGGAGAAGGAGTTCGGCCTCGACAAGCCGGTCTGGCAGCAATACCTGACCTACATGGGCAACGTCTTCACCGGCGACTTCGGCACCGCCTTCAACGGCCAGCCCGTCACCGAGCTGATGGCCGACGCCTTCCCGGTCACCATCAGGCTCACCATCGTCGCGATCATCTTCGAGATCGTCATCGGCATCAGCCTCGGTGTCGTCACCGGCCTCAAGCGCGGCCGCCCCGTCGACACCACCGTCCTGCTGCTGACCCTCGTCGTCCTCTCCATCCCCACCTTCGTCACCGGCCTGCTCGTCCAGTACCTCCTGGGTGTCGAATGGGGCTGGATCAATCCGGCCGTCTCTCCCGAAGCGACCTTCGACGAGCTCATCGTCCCCGGCCTGGTCCTCGCCTCCGTCTCCCTCGCGTACGTCACCCGGCTCACCCGGACCTCGATCGCCGAGAACAAGCGCGCCGACTACGTCCGCACCGCCGTCGCCAAGGGCCTGCCCCGCCGCCGGGTCATCAGCCGCCATCTGCTGCGCAACAGCCTCATCCCCGTGGTGACCTTCATCGGCGCCGACGTCGGCGCGCTCATGGGCGGCGCGATCGTCACCGAACGGATCTTCAACATCCATGGCGTCGGCTACCAGCTCTACCAGGGCATCGTCCGCCAGAACACCCAGACGGTCGTCGGCTTCGTGACCATCCTCGTCCTGGTGTTCCTGCTGGCCAACCTCCTGGTCGACCTCCTGTACGCCGTCCTTGACCCGAGGATTCGCTATGCCTGAGCCGTTTGAGCCGCTTGAGTCGTACGGAGAGGAAGGGCGTGCCATCGCCTCCACCGGCGCGGGGGGCGCTTCCGACTTCGGCACGGCGGAGGCGGAGACCCTCGAACAGAGTCCGTCAGCCGCCTCCGGCGGAGGGGCTCCCGCAGGAACCGGCGCCGACAAGAAGCCCCGCTCCCTCTGGTCCGACGCCTGGCACGACCTGCGTCGCAACCCGATCTTCATCATCTCCGGGCTCGTCATCCTCTTCCTGGTGATCATCTCCATCTGGCCCTCGCTGATCGCCTCCGGAGACCCCCTGGACTGCGACCTGTCCAAGGCCCAGGAAGGCTCCCAGCCCGGCCACCCCTTCGGCTTCAACGGCCAGGGCTGCGACGTCTACACCCGGGTCGTCTACGGAGCCCGGACCTCCGTCACCGTCGGCGTCTGCGCCACCCTCGGCGTCGCGATCTTCGGCAGCATCCTCGGCGGACTCGCCGGCTTCTTCGGCGGCGGCTGGGACGGCTTCCTGTCCCGGATCACCGACGTCTTCTTCGCGATCCCCGTCGTCCTGGGCGGCCTGGTCTTCCTGTCCGTGGTGTCCAGCGCCACCGTCTGGCCCGTCATCGGCTTCATGGTGCTCCTCGGCTGGCCGCAGGTCTCCCGCATCGCCCGCGGCTCCGTCATCACCGCCAAACAGAACGACTACGTCCAGGCGGCCCGGGCCCTCGGCGCCTCCAACTCCCGGATGCTGCTCCGGCACATCACGCCGAACGCCGTCGCCCCGGTCATCGTCGTCGCCACCATCGCCCTCGGCACGTACATCGCGCTCGAAGCGACCCTGTCGTACCTCGGCGTCGGACTGAAGCCGCCGACGGTCTCCTGGGGCATCGACATCTCGTCGGCGTCGCAGTACGTCCGCAACGCGCCCCACATGCTGCTCTGGCCGGCCGGAGCGCTCGCGATCACCGTGCTGGCGTTCATCATGCTCGGCGACGCGGTGCGCGACGCCCTCGACCCCAAGCTGAGGTAGGGACCCATGCTGCTCGAAGTGCGCGACCTGCACGTGGAGTTCCACACCCGGGAGGGGGTGGCCAAGGCGGTCAACGGCGTCAACTACTCCGTCGACGCGGGGGAGACGCTCGCCGTCCTCGGCGAGTCCGGCTCCGGCAAGTCCGTCACCGCCCAGGCCGTCATGGGCATCCTCGACATCCCGCCGGGGAAGATCAGCGGCGGCGAGATCCTCTTCCAGGGCCAGGACCTCCTGAAGCTCAAGGAGGACGAGCGGCGCAAGGTCCGCGGCGCCAAGATGGCGATGATCTTCCAGGACGCGCTGTCCTCGCTCAACCCCGTCCTGAGCGTCGGCGAACAGCTCGGCGAGATGTTCGTCGTCCACCGCGGCATGTCGAAGAAGGACGCCCGCGCCAAGGCCGTCGAACTCATGGACCGGGTCCGCATCCCCGCCGCCAAGGAACGCGTCGGCCAGTACCCCCACCAGTTCTCCGGCGGCATGCGCCAGCGCATCATGATCGCGATGGCGCTCGCCCTCGAACCCGAGCTGATCATCGCCGACGAGCCCACCACCGCCCTCGACGTCACCGTCCAGGCCCAGGTCATGGACCTCCTCGCCGAGCTCCAGCGCGAGCTCAACATGGGCCTCATCCTCATCACCCACGACCTCGGTGTCGTCGCCGACGTCGCCGACAAGATCGCCGTCATGTACGCGGGGAAGATCGTCGAACGGGCGCCCGTCCACGAGATCTACAAGGCCCCCGCCCACCCCTACACCCGGGGTCTGCTCGACTCCATCCCGCGCCTCGACCAGAAGGGCCAGGAGCTCTACGCCATCAAGGGCCTTCCGCCCAACCTCCTCGCCATCCCGTCCGGCTGCTCCTTCAACCCGCGCTGCCCGCTCGCCAGGGACCGCTGCCGCACCGACGTGCCGCCGCTGTACGAGGTGACCGAGTCCCCGGTGCCGCGCGCCAGCGCCTGCCACTTCTGGAAGGAGTGCCTCCATGGCTGAGGCCATTCTCGAAGTCCGGGACCTCCACAAGCACTACCCGCTGACCCAGGGGATCCTCTTCAAGAAGCAGGTCGGCGCGGTCAAGGCCGTCGACGGGGTCGACTTCGACCTCGCCGCCGGCGAGACCCTCGGCATCGTCGGCGAATCCGGCTGCGGCAAGTCGACCGTCGCGAAGATGCTGGTCAACCTGGAACGGCCGACCTCCGGCACCATCCGCTACAAGGGCGAGGACCTCACCAAGATGTCCCCGCGCGCCCTCAAGGCCGTCCGCCGCAACATCCAGATGGTCTTCCAGGACCCGTACACCTCGCTCAACCCGCGCATGACGGTCGGCGACATCATCGGCGAGCCGTACGAGATCCATCCCGAGGTCGCGCCCAAGGGCGACCGGCGCCGCAAGGTCCAGGACCTGCTGGACGTCGTCGGCCTCAACCCCGAGTACATCAACCGCTATCCGCACCAGTTCTCCGGCGGTCAGCGCCAGCGCATCGGCATCGCCCGCGGCCTCGCCCTCCAGCCCGAGGTCATCGTCGCGGACGAACCGGTCTCCGCGCTCGACGTCTCCGTCCAGGCGCAGGTCGTCAACCTCCTCGACCGCCTCCAGACCGAGTTCTCCCTGTCGTACGTCTTCATCGCCCACGACCTCTCGATCGTCCGGCACATCTCCGACCGCGTCGGCGTCATGTACCTCGGCCGGATCGTCGAGATCGGCACCGACGCCCAGATCTACGACCACCCCACCCACCCCTACACCCAGGCGCTGCTCTCCGCCGTGCCCGTGCCCGACCCCGAGGCGCGCGCCCACCGCGAGCGGATCCTCCTGTCCGGCGACGTCCCCTCCCCGGCCAACATCCCCTCCGGTTGCCGCTTCCGCACCCGCTGCTGGAAGGCGCAGGAGCGCTGCGCCCTCGAAGTCCCGCTCCTGGCCGTCCCGGCCGTCTTCCGTCTCACGGACAGCCCGGCGAAGCACGACTCGGCCTGCCACTTCGCCGAGGAGAAGCAGGTGGTGCCTCCGGAGGAGCCCCAGGAGCCGTAACGCGCGGGCAACCCGGCGGAATTGGATCCGATATACGGATATTGGATATTGGCACCTGTACGGCCGTGCGGGTGCCGTGAGCCGGCCGGGGCGCGCCATGTCGCCCCGGCCGGCTGCCATCCGACGTTCATGCGGAACCGCTTGTTTCGCTCGGTCGCGACCGTGAGTATCGGGGCCGTGACTGTGACACGACCGGCACGTCTCACCGGCGCCGCGCTCTGCGCCGCGCTCGCCCTCATCGCCGCCGTGTGGATCCTCAAGGACCTCGCCGCGCTCGGGTCGCCCGCCGACCTCGCATGGTACTGGGCCGGGGACCACCACTTCCTGATCCGGGGGCGGTCCACCACCTCCCTGATCGACCCCGTCCTCCTCGCCGTCTACGCCGCCTGCGCCGTCGCCGCCCTCCGCTCACGGCACGCAGGCTCCGCCCTCGCCGCCGCCGGCACGGTCACCCTCGCCCTGCGCCTCCCCGGGGTCTGGGCGGCCGGCAGCGGCGTCCTCGTCACCGCCCTCCTCGAACTGGCCCTGGGCGCCGCACTGGTCCTCACCGCCGCCGTCGGCCGCCGCCCGGCGGACGCCCCGTACGAGCAGGAGCCCACCCGCCCCCGGACCGGCCCCGCCGTCGCCGCCGGGATCCTGCTCGCGCTCGCCGCGCTCTTCACCATCCTGTGGGAGCTGTACTGGGCCGGCGAACTGCCCCTCGAGATCACCGTCGACCGGTTCACCGGCGGCCGCTCCGTCGTGAAACCCGCCCTCGCGCCCCCGCCCGGCTGGCTGTCCGCGATCGCCCTCGGCCTGTACGGCACGGCCGCCGTCTCCTGCCTCGCGCGGGCCCGGCACAGCCGCGCCTTCGGGCTCCTCGCCGCCCTGCTCCTGACGGCGGGCGGCCTCGGCGGGGTCGCCCGCGCCGTCCGGTACGAGACCCTCATCCACCTCGCCGACCTCACCACCGTCGACGGGGCCGACGTCCTCAACTCCGTGTTCGAACTGCTCGCCGGCCTCGCGGTGCTCGTGCTCCTGGCCGGGCGCGGCGCCCCCGCCGCCGTACCCGGCCCGTACCCGACGACCGGGGTGCGTCCCCCGGCCCCGCCCTACCCGACGCCCCCCGGCTGGTGACTCAGCGGGGCAGGCCCAGCGACCGCTTCAGGAAGTCCACCTGGAGCAGCAGCAGGTTCTCCGCGACCTGTTCCTGCGGCGTCATGTGCGTCACCCCCGACAGCGGCAGCACCTCGTGCGGCCGCCCCGCCGCGAGCAGCGCCGAGGAGAGCCGCAGGGCGTGCCCCACCACCACGTTGTCGTCCGCGAGACCGTGCACGACCATCATCGGCCGGGCCGGCTCCTCCGGCGCCGACAGGCCGTCGTCGGTCAGCAGCGACTGCGCCGCGTACACCTCCGGATCGTCCTGCGGGGTGCCGAGGTACCGCTCCGTGTAGTGCGTGTCGTACAGCCGCCAGTCCGTCACCGGCGCCCCGACCACCGCCGCGTGGAAGACGTCCGGCCGCTGGAGCACCGCACGCGCCGCCAGATAGCCGCCGTACGACCAGCCGCGGATCGCCACCCGGTCCAGATCGAACGGGAAGCTCCCGGCCAGCGCCCGCAGCGCCTCCACCTGGTCCTCCAGGGTCGGCGAGAGGTCCCGCAGGATCGACTTCTCCCAGGCGGGGGAGCGGCCCGGCATGCCCCGCCCGTCCGCCACGACCACCGCGAAGCCCTGGTCGGCGAACCACTGCGAGGTCAGGTACGGATTGTGCGCGGCGAGCACCCGCTGCCCGTGCGGACCGCCGTACGGATCCATCAGGACCGGCAGCGGCCCGTCCCCCTCCTCGTACCCCGAGGGCAGCAGCACCGCGCACGGGATGCGCCGGGCCCCCGCCTCGGTCAGGCGGACGCGCGCGGAGATCACCGGCCGCTGGGCGTACGAGGCCACCACCGCCGCCTCCCCGCCGTCCCGCAGCACCCGCGCCACGCTCCCCGGCTCCTCCGGCCGCGCCGACACCAGGACCGTCACCGCGCCCGAGCGCACCGCGCCGTGCACGCCGGCACCCTCCGAGAGCCGCGTGTGCCGCGTCAGCCCCTCCGCGTCCGGCCCGGTCACCCGGTACACATGGATCTCGCCGGTCTCCGGCTCCGCCGCCGCCTCACCCGCCGAGGCCGACACCAGGACGTCGTCCGCGCCGACATCGAGCACCGCCCGGACGTGCAGCTCGGCCCCCGTCCACGCCTCCTCCCCGACGGCCAGGACCCGTGCCCCGCCCTCGTCCGTGACCCGGACGAGCCCGCCGCCCGGCCCCCAGGCCGGCACCCCGTGGTGCAGCTCGAGCCACGCCGGGTCCGCCTCCGTCCGCACGGTCGCGGTCTTCCCCGACTCCGGGTCCACCGTCAGGAACAGCTGCTCCCGCTGGTCCCGGGTCTGCACGAGCAGCAGCGGCGCCCCGGCCGCCGACCAGTGCACCCGCGCCAGGTACGGATACCGCTCCCGGTCCCACACCACCTCCGTACGGGACCCGTCGAGGCCGAGGCAGAAGAGCCGCACCTCCGCGTTGTCCGTCCCCGCCGCCGGGTACCCCACCCGCTGCGGCTCCCGCTCCGGATGCGCCGGGTCCGCGATCCACCAGCGGCGCACCGCCCGGTCGTCCGCGCGCGCCACGAGCAGCCGGTCCGAGTCGGGCGACCACCAGTAGCCGCGCTCCCGGCTCATCTCCTCGGAGGCGATGAATTCGGCCAATCCGTAGGAGACGTGCTCGTCCTCCGGAACGGCCAGCTCCCGGTCGCCCGAACCGTCCGACCCGACCACCCGCAGCGCGCCCTCCGCCACGTACGCCACGAACCGCCCGTCCGGCGAGGGACGCGGGTCGATCACCGGGCCCGGCACCGGAAGCTCCCGCGCCGTCCCCGCCCGCAGCTCCGCCGTGAACAGCCGCCCCGACAGCGCGAACGCCGCCAACTCCACGGCCCCGTCCACCGCGTACGCCACGATCCCCGCCGAGCCCTCCCGGCTCCGCTCCCGACGCGCCCGCTCCTGCGGCGACAACTCCTCCTCCGCGCCCGCGAGCAGCGCCGCCGGATCCGCGGCCACCCGCTCCCCGGGCCGGCCGTCCCGGGGCAGGTCGAGCACCCAGAGCCGGTGCGAACGGTCCGTCCCGGAACCGGATCTGACGAACACCACGCGCTCCCCGTCCGGGGAGACCGAGAAACCACGCGGGACCCCCAGGGTGAACCGCTGGGTCCGGGCGTGCTGACGGGGGAAGGAGAGCCCGGCCGAGGGTGTGGCCGGCTGCTGCGAAGACAAGGTCATGCGGCTGAAACTAGCGCCGTGCGCCCCCCTCGTGCCTCCGTCCGCCGATCGATGCGGCCGCACGGATAGTTATGATCCGTAGCGCTAGGTGGGTATGCATCGGACTGGCATGCCCTCTGGCACA